>DXBJ01000080.1 GCA_019116585.1 Candidatus Faecalibacterium gallistercoris
ACCCATTTCTGCCCGCATACGCGGGACAGAAATTCCTTCCCCCTGGTATCCCCCTGGGGACAAAATTTGGTGCTGAACCGCGCACTCGCCGCAAGGCGGCTCGCACACTCTCAGCGCCAAATTTCCCTGTAGGTGTCCCGTCCATCCGCACATGTCGGCTGGACGGGACGTTTTTGACAGTCTGGATCGGGCAACCGGCCCGGCTTACTTTTTTATTATAGCACAATCCCGCGCAACTTGCAGTACTTTAAGATGAAAATATCTGCCGCCCCTCTTGTAAAATTCTCACTTGCTATTATAATTAGGATGTATCTGCAGCCGCAAAAATGCCGGGACGTCCGCCCAAAAGCGCCCGCTGCACAGGCCGCGCAGGCGCAGGGCATCCCCCGGGACCGGGGCGCTCAGATACATCCCAGCGTAGCAATCTGCGCGCAGAGCGGGGGGCGGGGGCCTTCCGTGGCTCTCGCGCCAAGTGAGAAAAGAGGGAATATCATGTTGGACATCAAAATCACCCGCACCGCCGCACCCAAGGCGAAGCCGGAGGACGAATCCAAGCTCGGTTTTGGCAAGATCTTCACCGATCATATGTTCGTAATGAATTATACCGCCGGCCAGGGCTGGCACGACGCACGCATCGTGCCCTACGCCCCTTTCCAGCTGGACCCCGCCACCGCCGTGCTGCACTACGCGCAGGAGATCTTTGAGGGCATGAAGGCTTACCGCACCGCGGACGGCACCATCCAGCTGTTCCGGCCCGACTGCAACGCCAAGCGGATGCAGGACTCTGCCGACCGCCTGTGCATCCCCCCCATCCCGGAGGAAGACTACATCCAGGCCGTCAAGGCCATCGTGGACGTGGACCGCGACTGGGTCCCCCACTCCGACGGCGCGTCCCTGTACATCCGTCCCTTTGCCTTTGCCAGCGACGTGGGCCTGGGCGTCCACGCCGCCAAGGAATACATTTTCTGCATCATCTGCTCCCCCTCCGGCGCCTACTACGCCGAGGGGATCAACCCCGTCCGCATCTACGTGGAAGATGACTACATCCGCGCCGCCCCCGGCCTGACCGGCTTCACCAAGTGCGGCGGCAACTACGCCGCTTCCATCAAGGCCGGCGAGCTGGCCGAGGAGCAGGGCTATGCCCAGGTGCTGTGGCTGGACGGCGTGGAAAAGAAGTACGTCGAAGAAGTGGGCAGCATGAACATCATGTTCAAGATCGACGGCAAGGTCTACACCGCCGCCACCGTGGGCACCGTCCTGCCCGGCGTCACCCGCCGCAGCTGCATCGAGCTGCTGAAGGACTGGGGCTACGAGGTGATCGAGGGCAAGCTGGCCATTGCCGACGTGATGGCCGCCGCCCGGGCGGGCAAGCTGGAGGAGGTCTTTGGCACCGGCACCGCCGCCGTGGTCTCCCCCGTCAAGGAGCTGGTCTGGAAGGGCGAGCACGCTTACATCGGGGACGGCCAGATCGGCCCCGTCACCCAGAAGCTGTACGACACCATGACCGGCATGCAGTGGGGCCGCCTGCCCGACACCAAGGGCTGGATCGTCCCGGTGGAAAAGGTCTACTGATCCCTGCGCATCCAACTCCCGCCCCGCAGAAACGGCGGGAGTTTTTGCATCTGCCCCCGGGGCAGCGGGCGGGACGGATTTTTCCCATCGTTCGTCTTTGCAGCTTCGATCGAATTTTTGCTTGGATCCCACTTTACTTCTGCAATTTACTGTGATAAACTAATAGGTGCCCTGCATCCCCTGCACGGGCGCCCGGAAAAGGAGAGCTATGGTCAACAAATGGAGCGTCCCCTACCCCGCCGTCAACGGGGAGGAACCGCGGGACGTCTATCTCTATCTGCCGGCCGGCTACGACGCCGAACCGGACCGCCGGTATCCGGTGCTGTACATGTTCGACGGCCAAAACGTCTTTTGGGACCAGGACGCCACCTACGGCAAAAGCTGGGGGATGGAACGGTTCCTGGATACCTACGAGGTGCCCCTGGTGGTGGCGGCCCTCCAGTGCAACACCGGCCGCAACAACGAGCGGCTGGACGAGTATTCCCCCTACCGCTTCGACGACCCGCAGTTCGGCCACTTCGACGGCCACGGGGACGACACCATGCGGTGGTTCATCCAGGAGCTCAAGCCCTTTGTGGACGCCAACGTCCGCACCCTGCCCGACCGGGCGCACACCTTCATCGCCGGCAGCTCGATGGGCGGCCTGATGAGCCTGTACGCTTTGTTCCAGTACAACCACGTCTTCGGCCGGGCGGCGGCCCTGTCGCCCTCCATCTGGGTCTCGCCCGAAAAGCTGAAAAGCCTGGTGGCCCGCTCCAAGGTGCGCCAGGACACCGTCCTGTACATGGACTACGGCTCCCGCGAGATGGGCAACCACGCGGGGATGCGCCGGGACTTCGGCGCTTTCGGCGCCAAAGTGATGGGCCGCGGCGTCCACCTGACCATGCGCATCGTGCCCGGCGGCACCCACAGCGAGGCCAGCTGGGAAAAACAGCTGCCCTTCGTGATGGAGACGCTGTTCTACGACCTGGACGACCCCCAGGAATCCAACGACTGAGGAGGACCCCCGATGGAGACCCAATATTTTAAAGAATACAGCCCGGCCCTGGGCCGGGAGATGGAGTGCAAGCTGTACGGCCACGCCGGCCGGCCCATGCTTTTCATCCCCTGCCAGGACGGCCGCTTCTTCGACTTTGAAAACTACCACATGGCGGGCACCCTGGCCCCCTGGATCGATTCCGGGCAGGTGATGGTGCTGTCCATCGACACCATGGACAAGGAGAGCTGGTCCGACAAGGCGGGCGACCCCTACTGGCGCATCCGCCGCTACGAGCAGTGGCTGGACTACATCGTGAACGAGGCCGGCCCCATGCTGCAGCACATCGCCCGGGAGAAAAACGGCTGGGACGCCCTGCCGGGCATTATCCCCTTTGGGTGCAGCCTGGGGGCCACACACGCCCTCAACCTCTACCTGCGCCACCCCGACCTCTTTGACGGGTGCCTGGCCCTCAGCGGCATCTACACGGCCAGCTACGGCTTTGGAGACTATAGCGACGACGTGGTCTACCGCAATTCGCCGGTGGACTACATGGCCAACTTCCCCACCGACCATCCCTTTATGGAGTACTACCGCGCCAAGAAAGCGGTGGTCTGCTGCGGCCAGGGCGACTGGGAGCAGCCCGCCACCACCTGGCGGATGAAGGAGCTCTTTGAGCAGAAGGGCATCCCCGTCTGGGTGGACCTGTGGGGCTACGACGTCTGCCACGACTGGCCCTGGTGGTACCAGCAGGTGATCTACTATATGCCCTACCTGCTGGGCTGACGCCCGTTTCCCCGCGCCCAGGCTGCGGCATGCGCCCGCCGGCCTGGATGCGACGCCGCCCACCCGAACGTGGAATCTGGAGGAATCTGTATGAAAAACTTTATCTTCATCTCCCCGAACTTCCCCACCAACTACTGGCAGTTCTGCCACGAGCTGCAGAACAACGGCATGAACGTGCTGGGCATCGGCGACCAGCCCTACGACGAGCTGATGCCCGAGCTGAAGGAGAGCCTGAACGAATACTACAAGGTGGGCAGTCTGGAGAACTACGACGAAGTCTACCGCGCCGTGGCTTTCTTCGCCTTCAAGTACGGCAAGATCGACTGGCTGGAGTCCAACAACGAATACTGGCTGGAGCAGGACGCCCGCCTGCGGACCGACTTCAACATCACCACCGGCTTCCATCTGGAGGACATCCCCCGCATCAAGTACAAGAGCAAGATGAAGGCCTATTACCAGAAGGCCGGCATCACCACCGCCCGTTACCACATGGTGGACAACTTCGACGGCTGCCGCAAGTTCATCGACGAGGTGGGCTACCCCGTGGTGGTCAAGCCGGACAACGGCGTGGGCGCCTCGGACACCTACAAGCTGTCCACCGACCAGGAGCTGCGGGACTTCCTGGCCTACAAATCGGCGGTGCATCCCTTTGCCCCCTACATCATGGAGGAGTTCGTCCACGCCGAGGTGAACAGCTACGACGCCATCATCGACGCCCACGGCAACCCCATTTTTGAGGCGGGCAACGTCACCCCCATGTCCATCATGGACATCGTCAACAACAACGACAACTCCATCTATTACATCGTCAAGGACCTGCCCGACGACACCCGGGCCGCCGGCCGGGCCGCCGTCAAGAGCTTCGGGGTCAAGAGCCGGTTCATCCACTTCGAGTTCTTCCGCATGACCGAGGACCAGCCCAGCATGGGCGAAAAGGGCAAGATCGTGGCCCTGGAGGTGAACATGCGCCCCTGCGGCGGCTTCACCCCCGACATGATCAACTTCTCCCGCTCCACCAACGTCTACAAGATCTGGGCCGACATGGTGGCTTTCGGCGGCACCGACATGCCGGTGGGCGAGCACTTCTACTGCGCCTACGCCGGCCGCCGGGACGGCAAGCCCTTCCTGTACAGCCACGAGCAGATCATGCAGAAGTATCAGGGCCATATGCGGATGGTGGACCGCATCCCCGACGCCCTGGCCGATGCCATGGGCAACCAGATGTACGTGGCCACCTTCTCCACCGAGGAGGAAATGAACCAGTTCTATCAGGACGTGCTGGCCTGCAACGGCTGACGCCGCCCTGCCGGAACGCCGCAAACAGCAAACCCCTGCTTTCCCAACGGAGAGCAGGGGTTTTTCGGTATGTTACCATCGCAGAAAGCGGCCGGCTTACCGGACGATCTTGCCGGTGGCGTTCTTGGGGAAGGGCTCGGAGCGGAACTCCACGGCGGTCATCCGCTTGTACAGGGGCAGGGTGCGGTTGGCCTCGGTGATGAAGGCGCGGACCGACGCCTGGGCATCCTCGGGGCAGTAGACCTCGGCGCAGATGCGGCCGTCCTTCTCCTTGACCAGGCACTCCTCGACCCCTTCGCAGGCGTAGAGGATCTTTTCCAGCTCTTCGGGGCTGACGTTCTCGCCGCTGGCCAGGATGATGAGGTTCTTCTTGCGGCCGGTGATGTAGTAGTAGCCGTCCTCGTCCTTGCGGACCAGGTCCCCGGTGTGGAACCAGCCGTCGGCGTCCAGCACCTCGGCGGTGAGCTCCGGCTCCTTGTAGTAGCCCATCATGACGGGGTCGCCCTTGATGCACAGCTCCCCATCCTGGATGGAGTACTGGCAGATGGGCTCGTCGCCCACCCCCACCGAGGCCATGTGGGCCGCGCTCTGGTCGTTGTTCCAGGTGCCGTCGCCCGCCGTCTCGGTCAGGCCGTACATCTGCATGATGAAAAAGCCGTTGTGCATCAGGTCCAGCATCTGCTGGGCCGAGCAGGCGGCCGCGCCGCAGGTCAGGATGCGCAGCCGGCCGTAGCGGTCCCGGCGGCCCCGCATCACATCCCGGTGGATGCTCTGCAGGATGACCGGCACGGCGGCCATGGTGTCGCTGGGCATCAGCTCCAGGTCACGGTAGAAGTTGCGCAGGTCGGGGCAGAGGTTGTGGGCCATGCCCATGATGGCCCAGCTGACCAGGCAGGTGAAGGCCGCGATGTGAAACATGGGCAGGATGGTAAAGTGGCAGAAGTCGTAGTGGTCCACCCCCATCTCCTCCAGCATGACCCGGAAGGGATCGCAGTAGGCCGGCATGGGGGCAAACAGGTTCTTCTGGCTGAGCATGACCCCCTTGCTGTGGCCGGTGGTGCCCGAAGTGAACATGATGGCCATCAGGGCTTCCCGGTCTTTGCACTCGTGGATCGCAGCGGGGGGATAATCCTTGTAGCCGTCGATGGGCAGCATCTTGTCCCCATACGCCCCGCCGATCGCGGGCTCCCGCTCAAGATAGCGGCCGTCGTGGAGGACGGCGCTGGCTTCCACCAGGTCCAGCTCGTAGCGGATGTCCTCCCAGCTCTTTTGCAGGTTGAGGGGGACCAGCACGGCCCCGGTGAGAATGGTGGCAAAAATGCTGACGGCGTAGTCGTAGCTGTTGGCGGCCAGCACGCAGACCCGCTTGCCCTCGATGTCGGGGACTGCGGCCTGCAGCGCCGCCGCCTGGCAGCGGATGTCGTGGGCGTACTGCCGGTAGGGGATCTCCCGCACCCCTTCCAGGGCCTCGTCGTAGTAACGGATGGCGATGCGGTCGGCATAGTGGCTCTCCATCCGGAGGACCAGCTGGTAAATGGTCGAAACAGGGATCGTGATCTTAGCCATAGTGTTCCTTTCCGTCTTGCAGACGCTGCGCCGCCGGGCCGCGGGCAGGACGGAACAAGGGGGCGGTCAGTCCCTCTGGATCTTGCCCAGCGCGTTGCGCGGCAGCGGTTGATCGGTAAATTCCACCGCCGCGATCCGCTTGTACAGCGGCAGCGTGCGGTTGGTGGCATGGATAAAAGCCCGCACCTGGTCCCGGGAGGCGGGCAGGCAGGAAATACAGGCGCAGATGCGGCCGTCCTTCTGGCGCACCAGCACCTCCCGCACGGCGGGGATCTTGCCCAGCAGGGCCTCCAGCTCTTCGGGGCTGACGTTTTCGCCGCTGGGCAGGATCATCAGGTTGTTTTTGCGGCCGGTCAGGTAGATATAGCCGTCCTCGTCGATGCGGGCCAGGTCCCCGGTGTGGAACCACCCGTCCCGCAGGACGGCGGCGGTGGCCTCGGGGTCGTTGTAATAGCCCAGCATGACGGCCTCCCCTTTCATGCACAGCTCGCCGTCCTCCAGACGGTACTCCATGTCGGGGTCGCGCAGGCCCACCGACGCCAGGTGGGCCCGGTCCTGGGCGCTGTTCCAGCCGCCGTCCCCCACCGTCTCGGTCAGGCCGTAGGTCTGGATGATGGTAAAGCCGTGGTCGATCAGGTCGGCCAGCATCTGGGGGTCATAGGTGGCGGCCCCGCAGGTGAAGATGCGCAGCTTGCCCAGGCGGGCCCCCTTGCCCTTGGCCACATCGTGGTGGATGGACTTGAGCAGGGTGGGCACCACCGCCATGACGTCGCTGGGCATGGCGGCCAGGTCCCGGTAAAAGCGCCGCAGGTCGGTGCAGAAATTGACGGCGTTGCCGCTGATGCTCCAGGAGACCAGGCTGGTCAGGGCCGCGACGTGGAACAGGGGCAGCACGTTGAAGGCCGAGAACTGATAGTCCTCGCCCAGGCCGAACTGCTGGCGCACGGTGCTGAAAGGCTCGGTGAACAGCCGCATGGGGGCGAACAGATTGCGCTGGCTGAGCATGACCCCCTTGCTGCGGCCGGCGGTGTCGGAGGTGAAGAGGATGATGGCCAGCGCGTCCTGGTCGGGGCACTCGGCCAGCTCGGCCAGCTCGGTGCAGCCGGCAAAGGCGCCGATGTCCAGCACCCGGCCGCCGTACTGCGCAAAGGCCGGCTCCCGCTGCCGGTACAGGCCGTCGGCCAGCAGACAGTCCACCCCGGCCCGGGCCACCTCGTCCGAAAGCTCGGCCCAGCTTTTTTCGTAGTTGAGGGGGACGGCCACCGCCCCCGCCAGGATGCACCCGAAGAGGGCCACCGCATAGGGGTAGCCGGTGCGGGCCAGCAGCCCGATGTGACGCCCCCGGACCCCGGGCACGTTCCGCTGCAGATAGCCCACCATCCGGCGGATGTCGGCGGCGTAGTCCCGGTAGCGGACTTCCCGGACGCAGCCGGCGGCCTCGTCGTACCAGCGGACGGCCACCCGGCCGGGCCAGGCGGTCTCCATGTTGAGGACGTTCTGGTAGACGGTGGAGATCCAGAAGGTCTGGGCCAGGGCCTGCTCCATGGCGCGGCGGGCCCGGGCCGAATCCCGCGCCTCGAAGGCGGCCAGCATCTCCCGGTACCAGTGCAGGGCCACCTGGACGCTCTGGCGGCGGACGTTCTCCCGGTAGGCCGACTGCATGGCGTCGTCAATGATCTGGTAGATCTGCTGCATCATGCTGCTGCGGGTCAGCCGCGCCACCATGCCGTGAAACGCGCTGTCCAGCCGGGCAAAGGCGGCCATATCCCCTTCCGCCCGCTCCATCTGCTCCAGCTGCTCCCGCAGCCCGGCGATCTCCCGGTCGGTGGCCCGGCGGCAGGCGATCTCGCAGATCGGGCCCTCCACCATGCGGCGGAAGGTCAGGATATCCCGCAGGGTCTCCCGCCCCAGGTAGAGCATGGGCACCAGCTGGTTCAGGGCGGCCCCGGACCCGGGACCCCGGATGAAGGACCCCTCGCCGAAGCGGGTCTCCAGCAGCCCCAGGCCGCTGAGCCGCTGCAGGGCGTTGCGCACCGTCACCCGGCTGACCCCGAACTGGGCGGCCAGCTCGTTTTCCGAGGGCAGCTTGTCGCCGGGCTTCCAGCTGCCGGACAGGATCTGCTCCCGCAGCTGGTCAAAGACCTGCTGGCTGACGCTGCTCTTGACAACTTTTTTGATGGACATCGTCGGACGCTCCTTTGTAAGATGGTTGACCTTATTGTAACATCCGGCGCTGAAATTTACAATGATGCACCGCGTCCCGCCTGGGGGCGGGGCGGGGTTTATTCTTCCTTGGCCGCGGCCTCGGGCGCGTGGGCGCCGGCGCCGGCGATCTTGCCGCCGATCGCGGCCGCCGCCAGGGACCCGCCCAGGATGATGGCGCCGCCCACCCAGAACACCGCCATCTGATACCCGATCAGGGCGGGGGTGATGGCCTCAAAGTTGACGGTGGCCACCGTCAGGTAGGCAAAGGCCACGTTGTTGCAGGCCACCGGGCAGACGGTGCCGCCAAGGATGATGACCGCCAGCACGATGGCGATGCTGACCGAGAAGGCCCCCAGCAGCCCCAGCGAGGGCGCCAGGCCAAAGGTGCCCGCATGGAGCCCCAGCGCCGCGATCAGCCCCAGCGTGCCCCCCGCAAAGATGGAGGGGACGTTTTTCATATCCGCCCCCAGGGCAAAGAAAAAGATGGTGACGAAGAAAAGGGGCCAGCCGGCGATCCCCAGGGCGATGGCCGCCACGTTGACGATGAAGATCCACACCAGCACGCAGCTGGTCACGATGAACTGGTGGCGGCTGGGTTTTTGAAAAATGGACATAGAAGCCTCCCGTCTGCGCCCGCCGCCCCGCCCTGTGCGGAGGCCGGCGCCGCGCATTGTTTTGTATACCTGTATTACAAGCACGCTACAAGGATACCACGCCAAGCCGGCGGTGTCAATGGGGCGGCGGCAATTTCACACCGTGGCCCCTGCACTTTGCACGCCCGCCCAAAGTGTGGTATACTGTTACGGACACATTCATTTACAAGGCAAGAGGTGCGCTTACTATGAAGATACCAGCCCGCGGCTTTACCCATGCCGGCAAGTTCCACGCCGACGATGTGTTTGCCACCGCGCTTTTGCAGATCCTGCGTCCCGACATCCAGGTGACGCGGGGGTTTGTGGTGCCGGATCACTTCGACGGCATCGTCTACGACATCGGGGACGGGATGTTCGACCATCACCGCGAGCCGCGCCAGACCCGGGCCAACGGGGTGCCCTACGCGGCCTTCGGGCTGCTGTGGCGGGTGCTGGGCCCCGGCCTGGTGGGCGAGCGGCAGGCCCGCCTGATCGACGAAAACTTTGTCCAGCCCCTGGACCTGAACGACAACACCGGCGAGCCCAACAGCCTGTGCGACGCCATCGGCTTTTTCAATCCCGCCTGGGACTCGGCCGACAGCGCCGACAGCCGGTTTTTCGAGGCGGTGGCGGTGGCCAAACAGATCCTGACCCGGCAGATCGAGGCGGCCAACGCCGTCAACCGGGCGGACGAAAAGGTCCGGGCCGCCTACGCCGCCTCCCGGGACGGCATCGTGGTTCTGCCCTGCTACCTGCCCTGGAAAAACGGCCTGTACAAGACCGACGCTTTGTTCGTGGTGTATCCCAGCCAGCGGGGCGGCTGGAGCGCCCAGTGCGTCACCGACCACCGGACCAAGAAGCCCAAGCTGCCCTTCCCCGCCTCCTGGGCGGGCCAGCCCCAGGAGGTCATCGAGGCCCGCAGCGGCCTGGCCGGCATCAGCTTCTGCCACGCAAGCCGCTTCCTCATCACCGCCGCCGACAAGCAGACCGCCGTGGCCGCCTGCCGGCTGGTGCTCAAGTACAACGGAAACAATGGAAGATCATGACCTGATGGCCCCCGCCTACGTCTATATGGTCCGGTGCGAAGGGGGCCAGCTCTACACCGGCTGGACCACCGACCCCGCCGCCCGCCTCCACGCCCACAAGACCGGCCAGGGCGCCCGGGCCACCCGGGCATTCCACGCGGTGAGCATGGCCTATCTGGAGCCCTGCGCCGACAAGCCGGCGGCGCTGCGGCGGGAGGCCGCCCTGAAAAAGCTGCCCAAGGCCGAAAAAGAGGCCCTCTGCGCCGCGTGGGCCGGGCGGATGCAGCCCCGGCTGTCCATGGCCACCCGGGCCGATGCCGCCGAGATCCTGCGGCTGTACAACTGGTACGTCCTGAACCGGACCGCCACCTACCAGATCACCCCCTCCACCCTGCCCGAATACCAGGCCTGGGTGGAGGACACCCTGGCCCGCGCCCCCCTGCTGCTGGCCCGGGACGGGGACGGCCGCCTGCTGGGCTTCGCCTGCGCCCACCGGTACCACTCCCGGGAAGCCTTTGACTGGGATGTCGAAAGCACCATCTACTGCGCCCCCGACGCCTGCTCGGCGGGCGTGGGCAAAGCCCTGTACGGGGCCCTGCTGGAGCTGCTGCGGATGCAGGGCTACTGGAACGTCTACGCCCTGCTGGCCGACCCCAACCCCGCCAGCGAGCGTTTTCACGCCAAGTTCGGCTTTGTCTGCGTGGGCCGCCAGCCCCACACCGGCTACAAGTTCGGCCGCTGGGGCGGGATGTCCATCTGGTGGCTGCCCCTGCGCCGGGGCCGCGCCGCCCCCGCCCCCGTCCGCCTCCGCCTGGAGGACGCGGAAGTGGCCGCCGTTTTGAAAAAATATACCGCGACGTGACCACCGGGTTTTGATCCTTAGCCTCGCCTGTATCCCCCCGCGCCCTGCTGTGGAGCGCGGGGGATTTTTCGGGCTTTGAGTGAATATATTTGCATTATATTCAGCTTAAATTGCATAAAAATGCAAAGTGCCTCAAAACCGCCCCGCAAACCGGAAAAGGTTTGGCATTTTTCTGCATTGACGCTCGCGGCCCGGCGGGTATAATAGGGACAGACGCGCAAAACGGCGCGAAGGACCGCACCAACAGGGCGTGCGGAAGAAAGTGTGAAACCTGCCGCAAGGCGAAAAAGGAGCGAACTGTCATGAAGAAAAAGGAAGACATCAAAAAGGTCGTGCTGGCCTACTCCGGTGGCCTGGATACCTCCATCATCATCCCCTGGCTGAAAGAAAACTACAACAACTGCGAGGTCATCGCCGTGTCGGGCGACGTGGGCCAGGGCACCGAGCTGGACGGCCTGGAAGAAAAGGCAAAAAAGACCGGCGCGTCCAAGCTGTATGTGCTGGACCTGAAAAAGGACTTTGTCGAAAATTACATCTTCCCCACCCTGAAGTTCGGCGCCAAGTACGAGGACTATCTGCTGGGCACTTCGTTTGCCCGGCCCTGCATCGCCAAGGCCCTGGCCGACATCGCCATCCAGGAGGGCGCCGACGCCATCTGCCACGGCTGCACCGGCAAGGGCAACGACCAGGTCCGCTTTGAGCTGACCCTGAAGGCCTTCTGCCCCGATATGGCCATCATCGCCCCCTGGCGCGAGTGGGACATCAAGAGCCGCGACGAGGAGATTGACTACGCCGAGGCCCACCACATCCCCCTGCGCATCAGCCGCGAGACCAACTACTCCAAGGACAAGAACCTCTGGCACCTGTCCCACGAGGGCATGGACCTGGAAAACCCCGCCAACGAGCCCCAGTACAACAAGCCCGGCTTCCTGGAGCTGGGCGTCAGCCCCGAGCAGGCCCCCGACGTGCCCACCTATGTGACCATCCACTTTGAAAAGGGCATCCCCACCGCCGTGGACGGCAAGGAGATGGGCGCCGTGGAGCTGGTGGAATACCTGAACAAGGTGGGCGGCGAGAACGGCATCGGCCTGCTGGACATCGTCGAGAACCGCCTGGTGGGCATGAAGAGCCGCGGCGTTTACGAGACCCCCGGCGGCGCCATCCTCTACAAGGCCATCAACGTCCTGGAGACCATCACCCTGGACAAGGAGAGCGCCCACTTCAAGGCCCAGCTGGCCCAGAAGTACGCCGACATCGTCTACAACGGCCAGTGGTTCACCCCCCTGCGGGAGGCCCTGGACGCCTTTGCCGACAGCCTGGAAAAGACCGTCACCGGCGACGTCAAGCTCAAGCTGTACAAGGGCAACATGATCAACGCCGGCGTCACCTCGCCCTACACCCTGTACGACGAGCAGACCGCCTCCTTCGGCGAGGACGACGACTACGACCAGGCCGATTCCGCCGGGTTCATCAACCTGTTCGGCCTGTCCATCAAAGAGCGGGCCAAGCTGTCCAAGAAGTGGCCCAAGGACTGATCTCCGCTTTCCTCCCCTCTGTCCGCAGCCTCACACTTTCCGGGCAGAGGTCAACAACAACCGGCAGCCATGCCGGCGGCACCGCCGCAGGACACGTTTCTTGCGGCGGCTTTGCCGTTTCACCCGGCGCAATGCGCTCGAGGGGGCTTTCCGCCCGGACGGACCGGAACCGCCCTTTGTTTTTGAAAGGAGCCTGTCATGGCTGAACAACTCTGGAAAGGCCGCTTTTCCAAAGCGGTGGATTCCCGCGTGAACGATTTCAATTCCTCCATCCGGTTCGACCAGCGGATGATCGCCCAGGACATGAAGGGCAGCGGCGTCCACGCCGCCATGCTGGCCCGGCAGGGCATCATCCCGGAGGCCGACTGCGAGGCCATCCTGGGCGGGCTGGCCTCCATCGCCGACGACCTGGCCGCCGGCCGGCTGGAGATCGACCCCGCCGCCGAGGACGTACATACCTTTGTGGAGCAGACCCTGACCGCCCGCATCGGGGACGCCGGCAAGCGGCTGCACACCGGCCGCAGCCGCAACGACCAGGTCGCCCTGGACATCCGCCTCACCCTGCGGGACGAAAGCCTCCGCCTGCAGCAGCTGGTCGCGGATCTGGTCCGGGTCATCTGCCGGAAGGCCGGGGAGAACACCGCCTCGGTGATGCCCGGCTACACCCACCTGCAGCGGGCCCAGCCGGTCACCTTCGGCCACGCCCTGATGGCCTATGCCTGGATGCTGCTGCGGGACCTGGGCCGCTTTGTGGACGCCACCCGCCGGATGGACAGCCAGTGCCCCCTGGGCTCGGGCGCCCTGGCCGGCACCACCTATCCCCTGGACCGTGCCTTTACCGCCGAAAAGCTGGGCTTTGCCGCCCCCTGCCCCAACAGCATGGACGGCGTGTCCGACCGGGATTTCTGCATCGAGCTGGCGGCGGCCATCTCCACCTGCATGATGCACCTGTCCCGCCTGTCGGAGGAGATCATCCTCTGGTGCAGCTGGGAGTTCAAGTTCATCGAGCTGGACGACGCCTTCACCACCGGCTCGTCCATCATGCCCCAGAAGAAAAACCCCGACGTCACCGAGCTGATCCGGGGCAAGACCGGCCGGGTCTACGGCGACCTGAACACCCTGCTGGTCATGATGAAGGGCCTGCCCCTGGCCTACAACAAGGATATGCAGGAGGACAAGGAGGCCATCTTTGACGCGGTGGACACCCTGGCCCTCTGCCTGACCACCATCACCCCCATGCTGGAGACCATGCGCACCCTGCCCGCCAACATGCGCCGGGCGGCGGCGGCCGGCTTTATCAACGCCACCGACTGCGCCGACTACCTGACCAAGAAGGGGATGCCCTTCCGGGACGCCTACAAGCTGACCGGCCAGATGGTGGCCGACTGCATCGCCGCCGGCAAGGTGCTGGAAGAGCTCACCCTGGCCGAGTTCCAGAACTACAGCCCCCTGTTCGGGCAGGACGTATACCAGGCCATCGACCTGGTCAACTGCTGCGAGGGCCGCACCAGCTACGGCGGCCCCAGCGCCGCCAGCGTCAAGGCCCAGATCGCCCAGGCCCTGGCTGCCCTGGACGCCTGGGAAGAGGAGGCCAAAGCATGAGCTGCAAGGTATTCATCGACGGCTCCTCCGGGACCACCGGCCTGCGGATCGCCGAGCGGCTGGCCCGCCGGCCCGAGCTGGAGCTGCTCTCCATCCCCGAGGCCGGCCGCAAGGACCTGGAGACCCGGGCCGAGGTCATCAATGCGGCGGACCTTGCTTTCCTCTGCCTGCCCGACGCCGCCTCCCGGGAGATCCTGCCCCGGATCGGCGGGCAGGTCAAAGTGCTGGACACCTCCACCGCCTTCCGCACCGCGCCGGGGTGGGTGTACGGCTTCCCTGAGCTGCACGGCCAGCGGGAAGCCATCCGCGCCGCCAGCCGGGTGGCGGTGCCCGGGTGCCATGCTTCGGGCTTCATCGCCCTGGCCCGGCCCCTGGTGGAGCTGGGGCTGGTCCCGGCGGACTACCCCTTCACCTGCCACAGCCTGACCGGCTATTCCGGCGGCGGCAAAAAAATGATCGCCGAATACGAGGACGGCGGCCGCCCCGCCCTCTACAGCACCCCCCGGGCCTACGGCCTGACCCTGCACCACAAGCACCTGCCCGAGATGCAGGCGGTGTCCGGCCTGGCGGCCCCGCCGGTGTTCTGCCCCATCGTGGACGACTACTATTCCGGCATGGAGGTCACCGTCCCCCTGCGGATGGACCTGCTGCCCGGCGTTGCCCCGGCGCAGATCGCCCAGGCCCTGGCCGGCTATTACGCCGGCGAGCCCCAGTTCACCGTCCATCCCCTGGGCCAGCTGCCCGCGGACGGGATGCTGGCCGCCGGGGCCCTGCAGGGCTCCGACCGGATGGAACTGTACTGCACCGCCAGCCCCGACGGCAGCCAGATGCTGCTGATCTCCCTGTTCGACAATCTGGGCAAGGGCTCTTCGGGGGCGGCGGTCCAGTGCATGAACCTGATGCTGGGGCTGGAAGAGACCGCCGGGCTGGAATAAGCCCCCGCCCCACGGGGCACGGCCTTGCAGAACAAACACAATGCACCTTGCCCTCCCCTGCGTCGGAGAGGGGAACAGACAGGAGGAACGTATCGTATGCAGTATCAGGAAGTCACCGGCGGCGTGTGCGCCCCCCAAGGCTTTGCGGCGGCGGGGGTCCACTGCGGCATCCGCCGCAACCACTCCAAGTATGACCTGGCCCTCATCAAGGCCGACGTCCGCTGCGCGGCGGCGGGGGTCTACACCACCAACAAGGTCTGCGGCGCCCCCATCAAGGTGGACCGGGCCCACCTGGCCGACGGCTATGCCCAGGCCATCCTGGTCAACAGCGGCAACGCCAACACCTGCGCCGCCAACGGGGTGGACCTGGCTGAGGAATGCTGCCGCCTGGCCGGCGAGGCCCTGGGCATCCCGGCCGGGGATGTCCTGCCCTCCTCCACCGGCGTCATCGGCCAGCCCATGACCATCGACCCCTTTGCCGCGGGCATCCCGGCCGCGGCGGCCAAACTGGCCCACAGCGCCGAGGGCAGCGCCGACGCCGCCACCGCCATCATGACCACCGACACCCACCCCAAGGAGTACGCCATCCGCTTCCAGCTGGGGGGCGTGCCCTGCACCCTGGGGGCCATCGGCAAGGGCAGCGGGATGATCGCACCCAACATGGCCACCATGCTGGCCTTTTACACCACCGACGCCGCCGTCAGCCCCGCCATGCTGCAAAAGGCCCTGCGCCAGGTGGTGCCCGGCACCTACAACCAGATGAGCGTGGACCTGGACACGTCCACCAACGATACCCTCCTCATCCTGGCGTCGGGGCTGGCGGGCAACGTGCCCATCGAGGCCGAGGGCCCCGACTACGACGCCTTTGTGGACGCCCTGACCGCCATTGCCGAGCACATGTGCGCCGAGCACGCCGGGGACGGCGAGGGCGCCACCCATCTCATCACCTGCCAGGTGACCGGCGCCCCCGACCTGCAGACCGCCCGGGCGGTCTCCCGCAGCGTGGTCTGCTCCAACCTGTTCAAGGCGGCGGTCTTTGGCCGGGACGCCAACTGGGGCCGCATCCTCTGCGCCATCGGCTACACCCCGGGGGATTTCTCCATCGACAAGGTCCGCGTCTGGCTGTCCAGCGCGGCGGGCGAAGTCTACGTCTGCGAAAACGCGGCCTACCACCCCTACAGCGAGGAAGAGGCCGCCAAAGTCCTGGCCGAGCACGACATCCTGGTGCGGGTGGATATGGGCCTGGGCAGCGCCAGCGCCAAGGCCTGGGGCTGCGACCTGACCTACGACTACGTCAAAATCAACGGGGATTACCGGACCTGAGCGAGGCGCAAGAAGATGAAAAACGAAGAAATGGCCCGCCTCTTTTCCGAGGCCACGCCCTACATCCAGAAATACCATGGCAAGACCATGGTCATCAAATACGGCGGCAACGCCATGATCAACGAGACCCTGAAGGACGCCGTCATGAACGACCTGGTCACCCTGACCCTGCTGGGGGTGCGGGTGGTCCTGGTGCACGGCGGCGGCCCCGCCATCAACGAGATGCTGAAAAAGGTGGGGGTCGAAAGCCGCTTTGCGGGGGGCCTGCGGGTGACCGACGGCCCCACCATGGAGGTGGTCCAGCAGGTGCTGGCCGGCAAGGTGAACAAGGACCTGGTGGCCAAGCTCCGGGGCCGCGGCGTGGGCCTGTGCGGCATGGACGGCCAGATGCTGCGCTGCGCCGAGCTGGACAGCCGCCTGGGCTATGTGGGCGAGATCACCCACGTGGACACCACCCTGATCTCCAGCCTGCTGGACGGGGGCTACATCCCGGTGATCGCCACGGTGGGGATGGACGACCTGGGCCAGCCCTACAACGTCAACGCCGACACCGCCGCCGCCCAGATCGCCATCGCCCTCAAGGCCGAAAAGCTGGTCTCGATGACCGACATCGCCGGCCTGCTGCGGGACAAGGACGACGAGAGCACCCTGATCCCCGAGGTGGAGGTCAGCGAGATCGAGGGCTACAAAGCCGCCGGCATCATCGCCGGGGGCATGATCCCCAAGATCGGCGGCATGGCCGACGCCATCTACCAGGGGGTGCACGAGGCGGTCATCATCGACGGCCGGGTCCCCCACACCGTCCTGCTGGAGCTGTTCTCCAACCGGGGGTCGGGCACCCGTTTTTACCGCAGGAGCCACCGGGAATGATCCCCCGGAAGGGGCTTTTTCATCCCGTCTTGACACAAGCAGTGAGGCACTACTATGGATTCTGAAAAAGTCATTGCGCGGGACAACAACTACGTCCTGCATACCTACAACCGCAACCCCATCGTCATCGAAAAAGGCCACGGCCTCCACGCCTACGGCCCCGAAGGCCAGAACTATCTGGACTTCACCAGCGGCATTGGGGTCAACAGCCTGGGCTACTGCGACCTGGAGTGGGCCGAGGCCGTCTCCCGCCAGGCCCACAAGCTGCAGCACACCTCCAACCTCTACTACACCGCTCCCTGCTCCAAGCTGGCCAAGGCCCTGTGCCGCCGCACCGGCATGAGCAAGGTATTCTTTGCCAACTCGGGGGCCGAGGCCAACGAGGGCGCCATCAAGGCCGCCCGCAAATACAGCTTTGACCACTACGGCGAGGGCCGCAGCACCGTCATCACCCTGGTCAACAGCTTCCACGGGCGCACCCTGGCCACCCTGACCGCCACCGGGCAGGACGGCTTCCACCAGTACTTCGGGCCCTTCAACGAGGGGTTCGTCTACGCCCCCGCCGGGGACATCGACCGCCTGACCAAACTGGTGGACGCCCACACCTGCGCCGTCATGCTGGAGCTGGTGCAGGGCGAGGGGGGCGTGGTGGCCCTGGACCCCCTGTTCGTGCAGGAGGTGCGCGCCCTCTGCGACGAAAAAGACCTGTGCCTGATCGTGGACGAGGTGCAGACCGGCGTGGGCCGCACCGGCACCTTCCTGGCCTGCGAGCAGTACAACCTGCGCCCCGACATCGTCACCCTGGCCAAGGGGCTGGGGGGCGGCCTGCCCATCGGCGCGGTGCTGGTCAGCGACAAGGTGGCCGCCGGGATGGGGCCCGGGAGCCACGGCTCCACCTTCGGGGGCAACCCGGTGGTCTGCGCCGGGGCCAACGTGGTGATGGGCCGCCTGGACGAGCGGTTCCTGGCCGGCGTGCGGGAGCACGGCGCCCAGCTGCGGGCCGGGCTGGAAAAACTGCCCCACGTCACCGATGTGTCGGGCCTGGGTCTGATGCTGGGGGTCCAGTTCGAGGACGGCATCCAGGCCTCGGACGTGCTGGCCGCCTGCCGGGAGCGGGGGCTGCTGGTCCTGACCGCCAAGACCCGGCTGCGGCTGCTGCCGCCCCTGGTGGTCACCGCCCACGACATCGAGCGGGCGCTGGTGATCCTGGACGAAGTGCTGTGCGGGATGGACCCGCTCCGCCCGTGACACCGGGAGGCCAGCCATGAAGCATCTGCTGAAAATGAACGACCTGACCCGGGAGGAGCTGTACCACATCCTGGACGTGGCCGTGGAGCTGAAGGCCGCCCAGAAGGCCGGCGGCACCCCGCCGCTGCTGGCGGGCAAGAGCGTGGCGCTGATGTTCTCCAAGACTTCCACCCGCACCCGCACCAGCTTTGAGGTGGGGGTGTTCCAGCTGGGGGGCCTGGGCAGCTACATGAACGCCGCCACCGAGCTGCAGGCCAGCCGGGGCGAGCCTTTGCGGGACACCGCCCGGGTGCTGGGCCGGTACTACGACTGCATCGTCTGGCGCACCTACCGCCAGCGCGATCTGGAGGAGCTGGCCGCCTACGCCGGGGTGCCGGTCATCAACGGCCTGACCGACTACGCCCACCCCTGCCAGGTGCTGGCCGACCTGATGACCATCCGGGAGCGCCGCGGCCCCCTGGAGGGGCAGAAGCTCTGCTTTGTGGGGGACGGCAACAACATGGCCAACAGCCTGATCGCCGGGGGGCTCCTGGCCGGGATGCAGGTGACCTGCGTCTGCCCGCCCGCCTACCGCCCCGCGGCCGACGTGCTGGCCTTTGCCCAGCCCTACGGCCCGGCGTTCCGGCTGCTGGACGACCCACGGGAGGGAGTCCGGGACGCCGACGTGGTGGTCACCGCCGTCTGGAACAACGCCGCCGGCGGGGAGGCCGAGCGCCGGATGCGGGACTTCCAGGGCTACCAGCTGACCGGCGCCCTGCTGGAGGGCGCAAAGCCCGGCTGCATGGTCCTGCACTGCCTGCCCGCCCACCGGGGCGAGGAGATCTCCAACGCCGTCTTTGAGGCCCACGCGGACGAGATCTTCACCGAGGCGGAGAACCGCCTCCACGTCCAGAAAGCCGTCCTGGCCATCCTGCTGGCCGGCAAGTGAGGGCCCGCCGCAAAAAATGCCATCAAAACCCGCTCTGGCAGTTGACGCCGGGGCGGGTTTTTGCTATAATAGAAAAGCTGCAAAACCAAATACAGTTGGAGGAGTACTCAAGTGGTCGAAGAGGCGTGACTCGAAATCGTTGGGGAATTTTGGAATCGCAATTCCGAAAAACCTAGTAATCAAGCCACTTTTTGGCACGTCGGGTAATTGCGGAAAATCCCAATCTATCCTACAATCTATCCAAATATTTCTTTTGGTATTGACAGATCTTCTGGTTTGGAGTACCATAAACACATCGTAAGTAAGACGACTAAAGAAAAATCGACGAAGTTTTTTCGAATTTTTATTTGCCAATCACTGGGAAACCGGTTGATTTGTATAGGTGGAGAGTTGTCCGAGTGGTCGATGGTGCAGCACTCGAAATGCTGTGTCCCTAACGGGACCTAGGGTTCGAATCCCTAACTCTCCGCCAGATTTGAGGGTATAGATGAGTTTTACTCATCTATACCCTCTCTTTTTATGTGAAATGGGATGTTTCTATTTCTGAGGAATCCCAATTTAGAGTGAGAGTGGAAACCATTGCTTGCACAGTAATAACAAAGGCCGTGGAAGCGAATACGGCACATATTATTTACAACCAGAAACTTGGGAAAGACTTCTGAGATGTAGTTGGAGCGCATAATATTACCAACCTCATCTACGTACAGATGGGTCAGGTACTCTTTTTATAGCCTCGCCCACACAGTCTCCTGTAATTCTTTTGCTAAACTTTGATCTCCAAAAATCGGTCAGGGTCTTGTGAAATAGGCAGCAGGATTTGGTTGTCCAATGGAGCATCGGATACATCGAATGGTAAGATAAAGGTTGAACGCCGTTCGGGCAGAAGGGCTTCCGCTTATTTCTTGTTTTTTACAGAGAGGACGGTGGACTCCCATTTGACTTTTCGTGTTCCTTTGCTGTCCCTGCAGCTTAAAATGATATAGTAGGTGCTGTATTTTTTCAGAAATTTTGCCGCCATGTATTTATCCTCCTTTCAATTTTTCCACTTCGATACAGGATCTGCTACTGACATCATCAGTATAGCTGGCAGCTGAATAGAGGGCAAGGATGTCAAGCCTGTATAATAGTGGGTTCAGACTGTATAAAATAAGCTGCCAGGTGAGCCTTGGGAATCCGATACGATCGTCCAACTTTTAGTCTTTGGATTTTTCTGTGCCTTAAAAGACGGTATCCGGCCTTTGTGCTAAGCTTCAGGATTTCTCACACTTGTTCGATGTTGAGGACATCTGGGCATCCTTGCAACATAGCATGATAAACGTCTCGCTGGACCTAAATTTTCCTTATTTTGAACAAACAAGTCAGACCCAGGCTGATCCTGATGGCATTGGCATAGATCCGTATGCAAGAAAATGATCTATAACCAAGAGAACCCTTTTATGGAGGAGTTAAGTGTAGATTGCGAAGAAAATGAAATGTGGAAATAGCATGGTAGTAAAGTTTCATGTCCGACGCGACATGCCAAACAGATTAAACTATAAAGCAGTGACCCAAGAGATCAAATCTTTGGCAGGGGCAGATGAAGTCCATAAATCTTTTAACACTTGACTACTTTACCATAATATAATGAGGTGTGCCATATGAGTCCCCGGTACAATTTCCTATAGAGGACCTGCTTTAAACTAAATTCAGCCAATGTTTATAGTATCACTGTGAAATTTTATAAAACCTTATTGCTAATTGTACAATGCTATGGTAAAATAAAGTAGCTGAGTTCATTTATCCAATATGTGAGTCTTTTGTAAATTTTTGGACGAATATTGTCCGACTTTTTGATCCGGCATGAGGTGCCGCTATATGAATCGTGATATAACAATATATAAGTCTGTCGCCGAGAGCGTTCTGGGAAGGACGACATACCTTGGCTTTCTTTCCTATACTCTGAAGGCATTTCAACGTTGCTTAGATGCAAAACAAGAATGCAATGATGAGTATTACCTGGTAGGGGTAACCAGACGTTGTTATGTCATGTGGTGGGATATTTTTGCCCAGATCCAAGAAAATAAACAATCAAGCACCGATGAAATTTTAATTATCAATAAAATCAAATCTATCCTTTTGGAACTTTGCAATATGCCTCCTGCTGGAAATTTTAGGAAAGCATTTGAAACTTTTATACGGGAGCATTTCATAACCGATACGGCGTTCTCCTCTATGGTCGGTTATCTGCTGGATAAGTATAATAAAACAGGACGTTTTCCTCGTTTTATTATACTGGATGAACTATTGATTCATGGACGTGGCCTTAACGGGCTTCTTTTTCAGATTGAACAGAGTCTTGTTTCCGGTTGCGAACAATTTCTGGGGGAAAAAAGTTCAGGTGTACTCCATGAAGAACAACAGTCTGTTCAGCAAGCATTTCTTGATTCTTTAGATATTTGGATTTATGCCGAGAATGAAAATGAGGATTTGTTATTAAAGCGTTATGCGGCACGAATGCACTCTTTAATTCTTTGTACTCACTCAGAATGGAGAGCTCTTTCACTGCGCTTTGGGCAGTTGGTTTCTGTTGGAAAACTGAGCAATGTTGGTTTTTCGTGGAGCATTGAACACAAGGAAATGCCCTTACAGTCTGACGAAACTGGAAGTTTTAAATTAATTACGACTCATTTACAAAACGTAGAACAAAAAACCTATATTTGGTTTTATCCCAATCAGGCAGCTCCTCAAGTGGCTGCCACAATTCGCTTTAAAAGAAATGCGGCGGGTGAGTTGTTATGTGTTCCATATATGATATATGGTTCTTTATTATGGAAAAATGTATCCTTGGTACAAAAACACATATCCGTAATAGCAGAACAACAGGACAAGAAAAGTGTTTCTGTATTTCTAAATCAAAATAATCAGTATGACATAATTGGAACTGAAGCAAGCTATATTCGCTGGGTGGCTGAGACAACGGATTTAATATTATCTAGCCTTTTAATGAAGAAATTTGCCGATGAAGTTGTCGGCGTAAATAATTGGAAAAATTATGAATCTAAATATGTAAAGGAAATCCGATATGATTCCCTTTTGCCGAATTATCGCTTGCATATTCAAAAAGACGAAGAAAGTATGTTGGATATCGCTGATCTAGCTGTAAAACAAATATGGGAGATGGATTTTTCATTAGAAGATCTTTTAGCTGAACTTACTGCTGGAGGTAAATCTTTTTTGAAGAATGATTCTTCCACAGAAAATTTGTGGTCCAAAGAGTTAGAAACAGTTGATTTACCAATTGATTCGCCTATTGTCTTTGCGGTTGAGGATAGTATTGCGCATATTGGAATACAAGCGGAGCGCAATGCTTTTGACAGATTTCAATCGTCTTCCATTTTTAATGACATTGATTTAACCAACTGGGGAAAAAACTATTCTTTAGCGCTTGTATTGGATGTATTTCAGGAGACTTTAAAGCGCTACAAAGAGGATTTGAAAGAGAAGCCCAATCTGTATCAATTTATTGCAATATTAACTCAAGCAATGGATTTAGGACTTTTGGGGATGAGTACTGTCCCGCAAGATATGGATCAAAATTCACCGGATAGCGATACGGATATGGAAGTTTATACACGTCAACGTGCTGGCGAAGCAGCTCTTTTTATATTGCCAATTCGCTATAGATTCTTTTTAAAAGATCTTGACTCTATTGTGAAGAAGTATAAAAATGAACACAATCTGATAGAACGAGAAGTTAATGATTTGGTGGATTCTTTGCCAGATAAAGACGAAAAAGAATGGCAGGCACATCCCCATGATTCCCCAGAAGTAATGAAACAATGTTTACTCCACTTTATTAAAATATTACTCTCATCTGGGCAAACATTTGAGGATTGGAATATTACTCTGAATGATACTTCTTCAAAATACAAACGGTCTATTATGTAGGTCGTTATAAACCTTAATTATTAAATCTTACGATTGTTTGGATTTTTGACCCAAACACAATATTTGTTTTGTATACAAAACAGTGAATAGAGAGGAGGGCTTAGCGATTTCTTCGGAAAGGCAAGCTCTCCTCTCTGTGTTTTCAGGAGGAATCACTATGGAAAATCGAGGCATCCAGACAAAGCAAATTATTTCAATTGAAAAAGGACATGAATATCAACCGAAGCACAATGATAAAACAGGCAGTGCGGAAGTGTTTTTCTATGATGTCTACCTCCAGGCAAAATATTTAATGGAAGATATTGTTCGTGAAATGGACAGAAATGCGCTTGACGAAAATTCTTTTGAGCGTGAAAAACGCACGCTAATGGCTCGGTACAAGGAGCGTGCAGATTTTTACTCCATCAATAATGTTATAGCTTTTTGCGCAGACCGTGGAAACGGAAAAACCAGTGCAATGCTTTCTTTTGCAAATATTTTTTGCGCGAGTGATAATCAACTTCGTGAAAACCCATTTCTATCGGACACTGAATGTTTGCGAGATCATACCTATGTGGTACTAAGCAGCATTGATCCCACCAGCATTGAGCCAGGCGGATCTTTTCTGAGTACTATTATTACCCGGATGTTTTTTTATTTTCAGCAAGCGGAACGAAATAAAGCCTCCTCCCCTTTTTACGCCTATTCCGACCAAGAATTTCATTCGAGAGGAAAAGAACGCTCTGAGCTTCTGAGGCAATTTCAAAAATGTTTCAGTGAAGTGGAAACGTTGCATAAGGGAAATCGAAAAGATGACTGGGCATCTGACGGATTGGAGCGGATTGCCGAACTGGGTGACAGCACCAACCTCCGCAATTCTTTGCGGGATTTAGTTGAAATGTATCTGAACTATATTGTGGGGCCAAAATGCTATCTTATCCTCTCTATTGATGATGCGGACACTAATATTGAGCTTGGATATCAGCTTCTGGAAGATATCAGGAAATATTTGATTATACCGAGGGTTATTATCTTAATGGCGGCAAATATGGTTCAGTTGGAAACTGTCGTTGAGCAGTCCTATCTTGAACGATATAAAACAGGCCTTTCTTTTTCTGAAAAAGGGAGCATGATCACAGTAGCGCGTTGTCATGAAGCTGCAGAATTATATCTGGAAAAGGTTGTTCCAGGATCGCGTCGCATTTATCTCCCTTCGCTAGAAAGTGCCTTTACATCCGAATTTAACACTGTAACAATTAATTATGATATCGGTCTTTTGGATGGAGATTACCAAAAGCAACTGGTAGATCTCTTGCATAGAAAAACTGGGCTTATTTTTCTGCCTGCTAATGGATATGTCCATAATTTTCTTCCTACAAAGTTTCGTGAGCTCGCGCATTTTTTATCCTACTTTGGAGCAATGCCCGATTGTGAAAATTCGTTTTTTGAAGAGGATGCAATGAACATTCGTGGTATGATTTTAGATGGGAGAAAACAGGAAGCAGAAGAGAAAATCTTAAATTGGAGAAAACGTTTGGATAAGTTGGAACATTATTTGATCTATATTTGGGCTGGCGGGAATCTCCGACAGAATGCACGCTTTCTTTTTCAAGATCTAACCCACCAGACTTGGAACAATATGAATCGCTTCCTGCTATATAACTTGCCACGTTACTACTATAAAGATTGCGAAGAATCACGCCCTTATACGACAAGCGATTATCCTTACAAGGAAAATTTTGAAGAACTGTGTGTACGGAAAGGAATAGATTTATCAAAACAGGAAGGAAATTACTCCTATCGTAAGGTCGTTTCCCTTTTGGATGCCTTAACCGTTTGTGACGGGCGTGAAAGGCAATACAAGCTGTGTTATGCGATTCATCTGTATTATTCTATTTTTGTACATAAGCTGTTTTTAGATGACCTTGAAAATATTATGAATGTAAATACACCTTCGATATCAAAAGTTTCAGCGTTTTTAAACGATATCGCTTTGTTCCAAGTGGAAGGGGGAGAAGAGACCTCGTTTGGACATCGTACATTCAATGAAATCAAGTTCAATAAAGAAGCAAGTGAAATCAGACCGTTTTTCCGTCAATCGGTAATTGAAAATAATGTGTGTGTTCGATATAGCGTAAAGCCTAGGACAAAAGATGAAGAAGATGAAGAAAATGAAGGCTTGAAAAATGTAACATACGATCCGTCTTATCTGTTACTTAATCAGATGGATGGTATTGCACAAGCGGCAGATGATCCTTTCCTTGGAAAAGATATGAATATTCTATCACTGATCATTCTTTTAAACTGGGATGTTCAAAAAGATATAAGACGCCCTCTAAAAACTTCTTGGGAAATATATAAATCCCAAAATTGCATTTTTGCTCTTTGGAAATGCTATAAGGATATTGTATATAATACTTGTGAAAAAATCGAAAATGGTATTTTAAAAGATGCCAAATTATCTAATTCCTTAAAAAGTACGGTTTTCAAGTTCTTAGAGGACTATAAAAGAAACTTCTTTCATTGCATCTTATCTCGTGACGAAAAAAAGTCTATACGAAAAGACTTAAATGAATACAATAGAATAGCAGCATTAATAATGCAAAAAAGAATAAGCTTCATGACCTTTTCGGAATGGAATGCATCCTCGGAAAAAGCTATCGTAGCGGATCGAAATAAGGCAGATAAACTAGTCGAAAAGCTGAATATATATCCGCCGATTTCTTCGTCTATATCTCCCGATGATCTTTTTATTGCATTCCGTAAAAATATTATCAATAATAATAATTTGAAATCAGAAGCGGTTGCGGAAATGTCTATGAAAGATTTTGCCGGGAAAATTAAAACTGGGACACAAAAACTGAGCGAGTTTATGGGGGTTGATCCGAAAGCTCTTTTGTGATGATAAGCAATATTATGATGCTGCACCTTCCAACTAATGGGAAAGTGCTAAAACATAGGATTATAAATAAGAATTTAGAAAATCTAACACAAAGCAGAATTTTGCATAACTGAAAGGCTACTTGAAGCACAAAAAAGATGTAATGTGAACAGCAATGAAAGAGAAATACATTCATATCGATATTATCTTCGGACAAATTTTGCCTGAGCATGTCCTAGCAGGAATTGAAAGCATATTATACAATAAAATCTCAAAAGACGCTTCTAC
>DXBJ01000081.1 GCA_019116585.1 Candidatus Faecalibacterium gallistercoris
ATTGTACCTCCTTGCTGTTTGACTAGCTCCCATCGAAAGTGGGGAGCTATGTATGGTGCGGCGCAGCCGAAGAACGCGCAGAGCGCGAAATGAGCAGGGTTTGGGGAAGGCACTCCCCAACAAGTACGACCGGAGCGTGGGACGCAATTTCAATTTGTGAAATTGTGGCCACGGGTCGATACTTGCTTTCCGCTTTTTCCGTAAGTTTTGAAAATCCAAATAACAAAACAAATTCGGGTTTGAATGCCGGGAGTGCAAATGTGAATCGAGATGTCTCCTGCTTGTGTGGTAGCCGTTCTCCCCGGATCAAGTTCCTGCCCCTGTTTTGCAGCGGCGTTGTCAGGCTCGCCCGCAGATCTGCGAGGTCATGGCGCTGTATCCAATCCGAACGGCTGATAGAGTTTTCAAGGTGCGGTATAAAGAATTGCGAACCGGTTGCCCGGCTGCAAATCTATCTAATAAAAAATCCGCCTCGCAGGAGCCAAAGGATTTTGTCGTGAGTGAAAGGCGGCAAAATAGTTCGGTGTGGCTGCGGGGCGGAAGATAAAATCGAATAGAGGCTTTATATAAGTGAAGTGATCGGATTTGTGATACAGGGTAGCATGGCCGAAAATAAATGTCAACGATTTGTCGAATGATTTGGCTCTTTTTTACAAACGCAAAGGGGGATATTTAGCGAGAACAGAAAATTTTTATAGAAGACTGTTCATTGGAGCCGCCTAACCAGAGTCAAAGAAAGACAAATTGCAAGCTATAATCAAACAAAGAACTCCGTGCTTTTCTGTTCAAGAACACTCTTTAAGATCAATAGGCCGTTCTTTAACTCCGTTTCGGTATCAGGTGATACAATCGACACGCGAATAAAGCCCTCATCTGAATCACTTTTTATAGCAAAGCGATGTGAACCTAGAATATGGACACCTTTCTTCGCTGCCTGAATTTCCGCTTCCACACTTGTTAGATGGTGCGGCAGAGGAATCCAGTGATAAAATCTAGGGAAATCATCCTGTACCAAAGGCTTGAAAACAGATTGAAAGATTTGGTTTCTACGTTTGGCAAGGGAGATTTTTTTCTGCGTGATCTGCATAGCCTCTCCACTGTCGATCAGCTCCGCTATGATTTCTGCATTGAGAGAAACTGTTTTCAGATTGATATCGAGAATCCCGGTTTCAAGGGTTTCCCGATACTTTTCAGGAAAAGATAGAAACGCTACGCGAAGCCCGGCGCAAAGGGATTTGGAGAGACTGCAAATATAAATGGTTTGCTCTGGCAAAATGGAGAAAAAACTTTGAGTGTGGCTCGAATCTAGAAACGAATAGATATCATCCTCGATTATCAATAGATGAAACTGCTCAACAATCTCTGCAAGTTTTTCCCGACGCTGAAGGGGCATAAAGATACCAGTCGGATTGCTGCAGGAAGGCATGAGATAAACACCTTTTACTTCTGTGTTTTTGCAGGTCTGAAGAAGGGCCTCCGGGTTCATCCCAAAATTGTCGGCATTAACCGGAACCAACTGGATATGAAGGAAATTAGCCAACCCTTTAAAGTTGGTATAAGTAAAATGGTCAACTGCAATTTTATCACCTGCTCGAAAGAGCGACATCATTGCAACTGACAACGCATTCTGAGCACCTGCAGTCAGGAAAATTTGGTCTTCTGCCGGGGTAATTCCAAGATACCGGAACCATTTTGCTGCGGCCTGCAGCTGCCTTCTTGTTCCAAACGGGTTGCTGTATTCCAAAAGTTTGACTGCCTCGGGTTTCTGCAAAACAGCTTGCGCTGCAGAAAGAACAGCGGGATTGCACTCATAAAATGGCTTGATCATTCCCATTTCGATTGCAGTCAAGTCTTGATCCAAAAATGTATCCTGCGCATGGATGCCGGAAGAAACAAAAGTTCCTCTCCCGGTGACAGCATAGAGAAGACCTTTCAGCTCACATAGTTTGTACGCCCGTGTGATTGTGCTCAAATTCAAATCCAGAAAATCTGCCAGCTCTCTCTGGGGCGGGAGTTTGGTATTTTCTTTCAGCGTCCCCGACCGGATATCCTGCTCCAAAAGTGAGGCAAGAGATAAATAGTATGGCCTTTCCAGTTGGGATTTTTGAGGTTTCCAAGACATTGGATAGTTTTCAAATGAATTAACCGGCATAGGATTCCCTCCCCTTGGAGAAAATTGTAAGCAATACAATTCTAGCATTGTATGCATACAAAGACAAGGCTATACTGAGACAAACGAACTCATTGAATGGAGGAGAGATACTATGAAGAAAACAAACACTCGGCGTCTCGTCTTTACCAGTATGATGGCTGCCATTGTGTACATTACATCTGCATTTTTACAGATTTCCATTCCCACAGTAATCGGGAGCACACGGCTGCACATGGGAAATGTAATGTGCTTGTTGTCCGGTATGCTGTTAGGGCCGCTTTATGGAGGAATAGCCGCCGGGGTCGGCTCTATGCTGTTTGACCTTACCAATCCAACTTATATTTCATCCGCTCCATTTACATTGGTTTTTAAGTTTGGAATGGCTTGGTTGTGTGGAAAAATCGTTTTCAAACGTCCAGATCGAATCGGTTTTGGGGCAGGGGCTGCTGCAGGGGCTTTTTTCTATGTGGTTTTATATATTGTAAAGAATTTTATAGAATATAGGTTTGTTTTTGCTATGCCTCTGGAAGGAGTGCTCCTTATGACCGCACAAAAAGGTGCCGTGTCCTGTACAAATGCGGTTTTATCTATTATTGTCGCTGCGCCGTTGGGTCTAGCACTGAAACCACTCGTCCAGAAAGAGCTGAGCCGGCAGGGATTTTAATAACAATATACTTTTTATTAAAGTTTGATGCAAATGCATTGACATTGCACATCACATTGCTTATACTATTCTTGAGGTGATTCACAATGTCAACCATTAATATGAGCATCCGGGTTGACCCTGAACTGAAAGCACAGGCAGAGTATGTGCTGAATCAGCTGGGAATGACCATGAACGGAACCATAAATATGTTTTTGCAGCAGATTGTGCGGGAGAAATCTGTTCCACTGAACCTCTCCCTGAATGCCGAACAATCTCTGTATGCCGATCTGCTTTTTGCCCAGGCTGACCGCGCCAAGGGATTTGTAGGGCGCAGCGCACAAGATGCCCTTGCGGACATGGATTCCATCATCGCCGCGGCAGAAAGTCAGGCAGAACGATGAGCCAGCCAAACTACCAGATCATCCTGGCGCGGCGTGTGGACGGGATGCTCCTGCGGCACGTTTCATTTCTGGCGCGTGTCAGTGTTCCTGCTGCCAAAAAGTTCCGCGCAGAGTTTGCACACCTTCTGGAACGTCTGGAACAGAATCCCATGCAGTTCCCGGTAGAGGAAGATCTGAATCTTCCCTCTGGCCAGTATCGTTCCGCACTGTTTGCCAAGAGGTACAAAGCCGTTTTTATGGTAGAAGGCAGCACCGTCTATCTGGATGCCGTCCTTGATTGCAGGCAGGATCATTCTGACCTGACGTTATAATTTGTTCCATGATGGAGGAGGATTTTTTATGACCGCCGTCATCTATGCCCGCTATTCCTCCGATAACCAGCGGGAGGAGTCCATCGAAGGCCAGATCCGCGAATGTACCGCCTACGCTGAAAAGAACGGCATCACTGTGGTCAAGCACTACATTGACCGCGCCTATTCAGCCAAGACCGCGAATCGTCCGGAGTTTCAGCGGATGGTCAAGGACAGCGAACGGCGGCTGTTTGACATTGTCCTGGTCTGGAAACTGGACCGTTTTGCCCGTGACCGGTACGATGCGGCCCATTACAAGCACATTCTCCAAAGGAATCATGTAAAGCTGGTGTCTACCACCGAACCCATTTCAGACAGCCCTGCAGGCATCATGATGGAAAGTATGCTGACCGGCATGGCTGAGTATTACTCGGCTGAGCTGTCCGAAAAGGTGGTGCGCGGCATGACAGAGAACGTCCTCAAAGGGAAGTACAATGGCGGCACCGTCCCGATCGGGTATGTGATTGACGAGAATCGCTTTTTTCAGATTGATTCTTTGAAAGCACCCTTTGTGGTGGAAGCCTTCAAGCGCTATGCCGAAGGCGCCACCATGAAAGGGATCATGAACTGGCTCAACAGCCAGGGCGTGACAACCAACCGCAATCAGAAATTCACCTATAACAGCGTCCAGACCCTGCTAACCAACCGGCGTTACATCGGAGAGAACCGGTTTCAGGACATTGTGATGCCGGACACGATTCCGGCTATCGTTGAGAAGAAACTGTTCGCCCGTGTTCAGGAAAAGATTGCAAAAAATCGCCGGGCCCCTGCCCGGCACAAAGCAGAGGATGATTATCTGCTTACCACCAAGCTGTTCTGCGGGATGTGCGGGGCTATGATGTTTGGCGAGTGCGGCACCGGCCGGAACAAGGTTGTCCACCACTATTACAAGTGCGCCAATGCCAAGCGCACACGAAGCTGCAAAAAGAAAACGGTCCGCAAGGTCTGGCTGGAAGACCTGGTAGTAAATGCCACCCTGGAGATGCTCCAGGATGACCAGGCTATTGACGCCATTGTGGAAATGGTGATGCAGCTTCAGGATCAGGAAAACACCACGCTGCCCCTACTGGAAAAACAGTTGAAGGAGACCGAAACTGGCATCCAGAATATGCTCAACGCCATCCAGGCCGGTATCCTGACCAGTTCTACCAAAGAGCGTTTGGAAGCCCTGGAGACCCAGAAGAAGGAACTGGAAGTCAGGATCACTGAGGAAAAGCTGGCCAAGCCCAAGCTCAGCGCCGACTTCGTAAGGTTTTGGCTGACCCGGTTCCGCAAGCTGAACCCGGAGATCAAGAGCCACCGGGAAACCCTGGTCAACACCTTTGTGAATGCGATTTACCTGTATGATGACAAAGTCCTGCTTACCTTCAACTACAAAGAAGGAACCAAAATTATTTCACTGGATGACGTAGCCGCTCTGGCTGCTTCCAGGGAAAGCGGTTCGGATTTGGGTTGCCTGGCTCCACCAGTAAGACCTGGACCATGCGATGGTCCGGGTCTTTTTTTGCATATTCGGGGCTGGGCGGGGGCGGCGATTTTTGGACAGAAAGGACAAAGAAACGCCGGTTTCTCTTGCTGTATGGAACAAAAAGTTGGATACAAGACGCAAAATGTTGTATTTTTGTACAAAAACAATTTACAAAGTTGGGTAAGTATGGCAATGGCTTTCGGTATACAAATGCGGTATGATAAAACCATACATTCGCCCTGGCGGGAGTGCGCCCGTCAAACGGTAACCAAGGAGGAGAGAATGCTTATGAAGAAGATCACCCGCCGCTCATTTATGGCGGCGATGGCAGCCCTGGCGGCAGGCGGTCTGGCCGGCTGCGCGGGTTCTGCCGGCAATGGGCTGGAGATCATCCGGATCGGCCACAACCAGTCCACCAACCACCCCACCCACACCGGCCTGCTGGCGTTCCAGGAGTTTATCAGCGGACAGCTGGGGGACAAATACGATGTCCAGATCTTTCCCAGCGAGCTGCTGGGCTCCCAGAACGAGATGGTCCAGCTGACCCAGACCGGCGCCATCACCTTCTGCGTGGCCTCCAACTCGCTGCTGGAGACCTTCTCGCAGAACTACACCCTGTTCAACCTGCCCTACCTGTTCTCCAGCGCTGAGGCCTACCACGCCTCGATGGACGACCCCGACATCGTGGGGCCCATCTTCGAGTCCACCAAGCAGGCCGGCTTTGAGGCAGTCACCTGGCTGGACGCCGGCACCCGCAACTTTTACACCATCGACACCCCCATCAACACCCCCGCAGACCTGCGCGGGCTGAAGATCCGGGTCCAGCAGTCCCCCACCAACGTGCGGATGATGGAGCTGCTGGGCGGTTCGGCCACCCCCATGGGCTTTGGCGACGTGTACACCGCCCTGCAGGCCCAGATGCTGGACGGCGCCGAGAACAACGAGCTTGCCCTGACCGACAACGGCCACGGCGACGTGTGCAAGTACTATTCCTACACCATGCACCAGATGATCCCCGACATCCTGATCGGCAACCTGGGCTTTATGGACGGGCTGAGCCAGGAGGAGCGCGCCATTTTTGACGAGGGCTTCCAGATCCTCAACCAGACCCAGCGGGAGGCCTGGACCGACGCCGTCGAGGCCGCCAAGGACAAGGCCCAGAACGAGCAGGGGGTCAACTTCATCTACCCCGACATCGCCCCCTTCCAGGAGGCGGTGGCCCCCATGCACGAGGAGATGCTGGCCGAATACCCCGACCTGGCCCCCATCTATGAGCTGATCCAGGAGCACAACGCCGAGTTTGAGGCCCAGGCGTGAGAGAAAGGAAGTGCGCTACGTTATGCAGTCGATCCGTAAGGTACTCAACCATATCATGAACGTCCTGGCAGGGGTCAGTCTGATCGCCATGACAGCCCTGACCTGCTGGCAGGTGTTTACCCGCTACGTCCTGAACAACCCCTCCACCTGGTCGGAGGAGCTGGTGGGCTATCTGTTCGCCTGGGCCAGCCTGTTCGGCGCGTCCCTGATCACCGGCGAGCGGGGCCACATGAACATCCCCGTGGTGGTGGAGCTGATGCCCGCCGCCGCCCAGAAGTTTTTCGCCGTCTTTGGCGAGGTGATCGCCATGCTGTTCTCGGGCATCATCCTGGTGTACGGCGGCTACGCCATCACGCAGCTGGCCATGGGCCAGATGACCTCCTCCCTGGGGGTGGCCGTGGGCGTGTTCTACGTCACCATGCCCATCTGCGGCGTTATCAACATCCTGTATACGATCCTGAATATCTATGACATCTGCAAAGGAAAGAAGGAGGCAGCGTAAGTTATGGCCATGCAATCTCTCGGGATGATCATCCTCATCCTTGCGGTCCTGCTGGTGGTGGGGGTGCCGATCTCCTACTCCATCGGCATCGCGTCTCTGTTCACCATTCTGCAGACCGTCCCCCTGGATATTTCGGTGGTCACCGGCGCCCAGCGCATCTTCGTGGGCATGAGCAAATTCAGCCTGACGGCCATCCCCTTCTTTATCCTGGCGGGCAACCTGATGAACCAGGGCGGCATCGCCAAGCGCCTGGTCAATTTCGTCATGGCGATCCTGGGCAAGCTGCCCGGCGCGCTGCTGGTGACCAACGTGGGCGCCAACGCCCTGTTCGGCGCCATTTCGGGCTCGGCTTCCGCCGCGGCCGCCGCCGTCGGCTCGATGGTGCTGGAAGGCGAGCAGGAGCAGGGCTATGACGAGGCCCTGTGCGCCGCCACCAACGGCGCTTCGGCCCCCTCCGGCCTGCTGATCCCCCCGTCCAACGCACTGATCACCTACTCCCTGGCCGCCGGCGGAACCTCGGTGGCCGCGCTGTTCATGGCCGGCTACCTGCCCGGCGTCATCTGGGCGGTCTGCTGCATGGTGGTGGCTATCATCATCGCCCGCAAAAAGGGCTATAAGGGCACCCCGGGCAAGTTCAGCTGGGCTGAGCTGGGCAAGGCGACCCTTCAGGCCATCCCCTCCCTGTCCCTGATCATCGTGGTCATCGGCGGCATCATCGCCGGCGTGTTCAGCGCCACCGAAGGCTCGGCCATCGCCGTGGTGTACGCCCTGATCCTGGGCATCTGCTACCGCAACATCACCTGGAAGAGCTTCTGGAACATCGTGGTGGACAGCGCCAAGATGAGCGGCATGGTGGTCTTTCTGATCGGCGTGTCCAACATCCTGGGCTGGGTCATGGCGTTCCTGCAGATCCCCCAGGCGGTGTCCGCCGCCCTGCTGGGCATCACCGACAACCCCATCATCATCCTGCTCATCATGAACGTGATCCTGCTGGTGGCCGGCACCTTCATGGACGTCACCCCGGCCATCCTGATCTTCACCCCGCTGTTCCTGCCCATCGTCCAGACCTTTGGGATGGACCCCATCCACTTCGGCCTGGTGCTGGTGTACAACCTGTGCATCGGCAACATCACCCCGCCGGTGGGCAACACCCTGTTCGTGGCCATCAAGGTGGGCCGCACCACCCTGGCCAAGACCATGCCGTACATGCTGGCCTATTACGTGGCCATCCTGGTGGGCCTGATGCTGGTGACCTACATCCCGGCGATCAGTATGTTCCTGCCGCAGATGGCGGGCCTGGCATAAGACGCCTGGAGACAGCCGCCTTTGGTACAAAAACGGCTGATGTGAGCAAAAAGGCGGCGCAGTGTTCCGGCTGCGCCGCCTTTTTGTGTAGATTTTTGGTGTGATTTTACTGCGTGTTTACTCCAGCACCAGGTCGCAGCGCTCGGGCAGGCGCTGGCTGGCAAAGTAGGCCTCCTCCAGAGGGATCCATCGGGTGCGGAAAGCCTCCAGGTCCACGCCGGGGCGGCGGGCCAGCCGGGCCAGGCGCACCTCCAGGGGCGCGGTGACAAAGACGTGCAGGTCGTAGCAGGGCCACAGGTCGGGGTGGCAGGTGTACGAGCCTTCCGCCAGCACCACCGGCCGGCAGGGGGCGGCCACCGGCTCTTTCAGGCGGCCGGCGTGGCAGTCGTAGGGGCGGTAGAGGGCGTCCCGCCCTTCCCGCAGGGGGGCCAGGACTTCGGCCTCGAAGCGTTCCCGGTCAAAGTTGCCCCCCGGCTGAGTAAGCCGCTGGGGGGTGCGCTGCTCGGGTCGGAGAAAAAAGTCGTCGGCGTGGACCAGGGTGCAGTCCCAGCGGGCGGCCAGCAGGGCGGCCAGGGTGCTTTTGCCGCTGCCGCACCGCCCGTCGATGGCGGCCAGGACCCGGCCCTGGCGGGCAAGCAGCTCTTCCACCCGGCGGACCAGCGCCTCGAACCCGTCGGGCAGGATGATTTCCTGTGCGTTGTATTCCATGAAAAAATTCCTTTCTGTGGCAGGATGCGGGGGACATTCCCGCTTTCTATTATAAGAAAACCGCGCAAAAACGCAACCCGGAGGATACCGTCCATTTTGCGAACGATTTGGGATTGCATTTTGCCGGAAAGTCCGCTATCTTAAAAGATAACGACCGACGTCCGATCCGGACGGCATCTATCATTCAGGAGGGACGACACCATGAGCAAGATCCTTTTCATCGACGTGGACGGGACCCTGGTGGACTACGAGAACCACCTGCCGGAGTCAGCGGTGCGGGCCATACGGGCCGCCCGGGCTGCAGGGCACCGGGTGTACATCTGCACCGGCCGCAGCAAGGCCGAGGTCTATCCGCCTTTGTGGGAGATCGGCCTGGACGGGATGATCGGGGGCAACGGCAGCTATGTGGAGGACCACGGCAAGGTGGTCATGCACCAGCTGATCACCCCCGGGCAGGCCCGGCGGATCGTGGACTGGCTGCACAGCCGCAAACTGGAGTTCTATCTGGAGAGCAACAACGGCCTGTTTGCCAGCGAGCACTTCGAGACCGCCGCCCAGGACGCCATCCAGGAGTACAGCCGCCGCAAGGGCCGCCCCGGCGCCGAGCAGATGACGGTGCGGCAGGTCTTCCCGGACATGATCTTTGGGCACGAGGGCGCGCAGCTCTACCGGGACGACCTGAACAAGGTCAGCTACCTGCTGGGCAGCTACCAGGATTTTCTGGACACCAAGGCCCAGTTCCCCGATATGCAGAACGGCACCTGGGGCGGGGCAGGGGAGACCGCCCTGTTCGGTGACATCGGGGTCAAGGACATCACCAAGGGCAACGCCATCGCCCACCTGCTGGAGTACCTGGGCGCGGACGTGAAGGACACCATCGCCTTTGGGGACGCCAAGGTGGACATCCCCATGCTGGAATACTGCGCCTATGGCGTGGCCATGGGCAGCGGCGGCGACGAGATCAAAGCCATGGCCGACCTGGTCACCGACGGGGTGGACGAGGACGGCCTGTACAACGCCTTTGTCAAGCTGGGTCTGATCCAGGCGGGCGTATAACTGTCTGTATACAAAACGGCGCGGCATATAAACAACGCAAAATGACATAGACAAAATATCTAAAATATGTTATTCTTTTTATAAGAAGGTGCAGAAAACCTGTGCGCTTCGAGCGGCGCGGGTTTTCTGTCTTTGCGTCCGGACGCGAAATGCGCCGGGCATGTGCACACACATGTGAAGAGAGAAAGGAAGAAGAAGCAGATGAACAAGATCACCCGCAAAGGATTCCTCAAGATCGCGGCAGCGGCGGCCATGAGCGGTGTCACCGCCGGCGCGCTGGCGGCCTGCGAGTCGGCCAGCTCGGCGGTGTCCGGCGCTGCGTCTGCGGGCAGCGCACCGGCGGCAGGGGCTGCCTACATCCCCGGCACCTACGAGGGCACGGCCCAGGGCATTTCCTCCACCGTCAAGGTCACCATGACCTTCTCGGAGACCGCCGTCACCGACGTGGTGGTGGACACCTCCGGCGAGACCGCCTCCTACGGCGCGGCCGCCGCCGACGAGCTGCGCCAGCAGCTGCTGGAAGCCGGTTCCGCCGAGATCGACGGCGTTTCCGGCTCCACCATCACCTCCGACGCGGTGATGAAAGCCGCCCAGAGCTGCTACGCCCAGGCGCGCGGCGAGGCGGTGGTTACCTCGGTCCAGCTGCCCACCGGCGACGAGAACGACTGGCTGGGCGCCGAGCCCGACATCGACGAGGCTGCCATCACCGAGACCTGGGACACCGACATCGTGATCGTGGGCGCGGGCAACGGCGGCATGTGCGCCGCCGCCTACGCCGCCCAGAACGGCCTGAACTTCCGCATCATCGAGCAGAATGTGGCTGTCCAGGACACCCGCCACTGGTACGGCGCCATTGATACCTCCGCCGCCCAGGCCGCCGGCGCCGAGCCCTGCGACCGCGCCAAGCTGCTGAGCGAGATCTCCCGCTATGCTTCCGGCAAGTGTGACCAGCGGGTGGTCAAGACCTGGATCAACGAGTCGGCCGCCATGCACGACTTCGTGGCCGGCATCCTGGAGGGCGAGTACGGCTGGACCTGCGAGTTCACCTCCGGTTCCGAGGCGACCTGGCCCGCAGAGAACGCCGAGCACAATACCGACTATCTCTACCCCGTTCAGGAGCACAACTACATGGCGTCCGAGACCGCTTCCGGGATGCAGCGGAACCAGGCTTTCCAGGACTACATCGAAAAGCTGGGCTACTCCATCGACTTCAGCACCGCCCTGGCCAAGCTGGAAAAGGACGACACCGGCCGCATCACCGGCATCATCGCCCAAAGCAACGACGACGGCCACTTCATCCGGATCAACGCGGCCAAGGGCGTGCTGCTGGCCTGCGGCGGCTACCCCGGCAACCCCTACATGATGGAGCAGCTGGACCCCCTGGGCACCAGCGTCACCACCGCCTGCTCCTACTCGCCGGCCGACCGCGGCTACGGCATCCGGGCCGCCGTCTGGGCGGGCGCCAACCTGGACAAGGAGGCCGCCCCCATGCTGTTCGACCGCGGCGTGGTGCCTCCGGGACAGGACGCCGGCTATGTGGACAGCGAGAGCGCTTTCGGCGGCAAGGCCTTCCCCGGACCCATCCGCCAGTATAACCCCGGCACCCAGCCCTTCCTGAAAGTCAACCGCAACGGCGAGCGCTTCGCCAACGAGAGCAGCCCCTACAACGACATCGTCTACGCCGCGGCCCACCAGCCCGGCCGGGTCTACGCCCAGATCCACGACGATAACTGGTATGAGGACGTCCAGCGCTTCCACACCATCGGCTGCTCGGCCCAGACCCGCAACGGCGGCCCCGACTACGTGCTGCCCAAGATGGAGGAGGCCGAGGCCGCAGGCTGCTTCTTCCGGGCCGACACCCTGGACGAGCTGGCCGACAAGCTGGGCTTTACCGGCGAGGCCAAGGACACCTTCCTGGCCACCGTCGAGCGCTACAACGAGCTGTACGACGCCCAGGAGGACACCGATTTCGGCAAGCCCGCCTACCGCCTGAGCGCCATCCGCAAAGCTCCCTTCTATGGCTGCTGGCTGGGCGCTTCCCTGCTGACCACCGAGCAGGGCATCGCCATCAACGAAAAGGGCCAGGCTCTGGACACCAACAACCAGCCCATGCCCGGCCTGTACGTCACCGGCGATATGTCCGGCAGCTTCTTTGCCAACAACTACCCCTGCCTGATGGCAGGCGTGGCCATGGGCCGCACCATGACCTTTGCCATCAAGGCCATCAAGCAGATGGCCGGCCTGGAAGAGGCCTGAGCCTTCTCCCACTGAAACGCGATAAAAGAGCCGTGGAGTTTGCCGCTCCACGGCTCTTTTGCTGCCGGTGCAGGGCGGAAAAACCGTCCCGCTATACCTTATTATAATAGGGACCGCATTACACGCGGATCTGGCCGTCGCCCCGGATGATGTACTTGTAGGTGCACAGCTCGGCCAGGCCCATGGGGCCGCGGGCGTGCAGCTTCTGGGTGGAGATGCCCATCTCGCACCCCAGGCCGAACTCGCCCCCGTCGGTGAAGCGGGTGGAGCAGTTGACGTAGACCGCCGCGCTGTCCACCGCCGCGGTGAACAGGTCGATGTTCTTTTGGGTTCGGCTGAGGATGGCGTCGCTGTGGCCGGTGGAGTGGGCGGCGATGTGCTCCACCGCGTCCTCCACGCTGTCCACCACCCCCACCGCCAGGATGTAGTCCAAAAACTCGGTGTCGAAGTCCCGGGGGCCGGCGGGGGTACCGGAGATGAGGGCGGCGGCCCGCTTGTCCAGCCGCAGCTCCACCGGGTGGAGGCCGCGGGCTGCGCGGTCGGGGCCGAGGCGCTGGGCCAGCCTGGGCAGGAATGCCGCCGCGATGTCTTTATGGACCAGGCAGACTTCCTCGGCGTTGCAGACGCTGGGGCGGCTGGCCTTGGCGTTCTCGATGATGTCCAGGGCCTTGTCCTGGTCGGCGGTGTCGTCCACGTAGATGTGGCAGATGCCGGTGCCGGTCTGGATGCAGGGCACCTTGGCGTTCTCGACACAGGCGCGGATCAGCCCCGCGCCGCCCCGGGGGATCAGCAGGTCCACATAGCCCACCGCCTCCATCAGGGCGTAGGAGGAGGCGCGGGTGGTGTCCTCGATCAGGCTGACGGCGTCGGCGGGCAGGCCGGCGGCCGTCACCCCCTGGCGCAGGGCGTCCACGATGGCCTTGCTGCTCCGCCAGGCCTCCTTGCCGCAGCGCAGCACGCAGGCGCTGCCGCTCTTGAGGGCCAGGGCCGCCGCGTCGCTGGTGACGTTGGGGCGGCTCTCGTAGATGATGGCGATGACCCCCATGGGCACGGCGGTCTTTTCGATCACCAGGCCGTTGGGCCGCTCGATGCGGCGCAGCACCGCCCCCACCGGGTCGGGCAGGGCGGCCACCTCCCGGATGCCCTGGGCCATGCCGTCCAGGCGCTTGTCGTTCAGGGCCAGGCGGTCCAGCATCACTTCCGAGATGTGCCCCCGGGCGGCGTCCAGGTCGGCGGCGTTGGCTTCCAGGATGGCCGCGCGGCTGGCGGCATCCTCCAGGGCGGCGGCCATGCCCAGCAGGGCGCGGTTGCGCTGTTCGGTGCCGGAAACGCCGACGGCCCGCCTGGCGTCGCGGGCGGCGGTCAGGATCTGTTGGGTGGTCATAGGGCGGCCTCCTTTCCATGATGCCGGGGCCGGGCCGCAAACCGTGTGCCTGCGGGCTCGCCCTCGGCGATCTTATACAGCAGTTCGGGGTGGGCGCCGTTGGCGATGACCATATCCACCCCGTCGGCGGTGACCATCTGGGCGGCCCGCAGCTTGGTGGCCATGCCGCCGGTGCCCAGGGCCGAACCCGCCCCGTCCGACATCCCCAGGATCTCGGGGGTGACCTCGCGGACCAGGGGGATCAGCCTGGCGTCGGGGTGGGTGCGGGGGTTGGCGGTGTACAGCCCGTCGATGTCGCTGAGCAGGACCAGCAGGTCCGCCCGGGCGCAGCAGGCCACAATGGCCGCAAGGGTGTCGTTGTCGCCGATGGAGGCGATCTCCATGGTGGACACGGTGTCGTTTTCGTTGATGATGGGCAGGGCGCCCAGCTCCAGCAGGCGGTAGAGGGTGTTCTCAAAGTTCTGGCGGCGCTCGGTGTGCTCCACGTCCACGCCGGTGAGCAGGATCTGGGCCACGGTGTGGTTGTAATCGGCAAACAGCCGGTCGTATGTATACATCAGTTCGCACTGGCCCACGGCGGCGCAGGCCTGCTTGCCCGCCATGTCGGCGGGGCGGCTGGGCAGGGACAGCTTGCCCACCCCCATGCCGATGGCGCCCGAGGACACCAGGATCACCTGGTGCCCGGCGTTTTTCAGGTCGCTGAGCACCTTGACCAGCTCTTCGGTGCGGCGGATGTTCAGCCGGCCGGTGGGGTAGGTGAGGGTCGATGTGCCGACCTTGACGACGATGCGCATTCCCTCAGCCCTCCCGCAGCTTGCAGGTCTTGTCGTAGGCGGCCAGGACGGCGTCCATGGCCGCGCCGCGGAAGCCCCGCTCCTCCAGCACGCGCACCCCCTGGATGGTGGTGCCGCCGGGGCTGCAGACGGCGTCCTTCATGGCGCCGGGGTGGCCGCCGGTCTCCAGCAGCATTTTGGCGGTGCCCAGCACCATCTGGGCGGCGTACTGCTGGGCCTTGGCCCGGGGCAGGCCGCAGGCCACCCCGCCGTCGGCCAGCGCCTCAATGAACTGGCAGGCCCAGGCCGGCCCGCAGCCCGACACGCAGCTGGCGGCGTCGATCAGGTTTTCCGCAATGGGGTCGGCCCGGCCGGCCCCGGCCATCAGCTGGCAGAAGGCGGCTTCTTCCTCCGGGGTGACGCCCAGGGTGCAGTAGGGGATCATCCCTTCGCCATAGGCGGAGGGGATGTTGGGATTGATGCGGACGACCGGGTAATCCCCGCCGGCCATCTGGCGGATCTGGTCCATGGTCAGCCCGGCGGCCATGGTGCACAGGACAAACCGCTCGCCCCGGGCTGCCCGGGCGGCAAACAAAGGCTGCAGGGGGGCCAGCATCCCGGCCATCATCTGGGGCTTGACCCCCAGAAAGACCAGGCCGCAGCCGGCGGCGTCCTCGTTGGAGCCGGTGCGGCAGCCCAGCGCCTGGGCCAGCGCCTGGGCCTTGGCGGGGGTGCGGTTGGCCAGCACCACGCCGGCGGGGTCCGCCACCCGGCAGACCGCCCGGGCCATGGCCCCGCCCATGTTGCCGCAGCCAATAAAGCCTATCGTTTTCATTTCCCATTCCTCCTTGATACCTTTATAGGGTTTAAAACTATATTACCCTGAATCACAGGCAAAATCAAGAGCAAAATGAGCCGGCCCGCCGGCGCGCCGGGGCCGGACGGAAAAGCGGAGGAGAAAAGCCCGCCGCGATTTTTCCGAAATGGGAAAGGTTGACAAAACCTGCCTGTTCGGTGTAAAATAAAATCAAGAATGGGCCGGTGTGACGATACGGCCGGGAAGGGGGTGTGCGCATTGCGCAAGATCAGGAAAAAGCTGCTGGTGCTGGCCGCCGGGCTGGCGATGGTGGTGCTGACAGGCTGTACGGTGCAGCCCAAGCAGATCGGGACGCGCCCCATGTCCTCCACCGCGAACCTGGTGGCCGGCATGGCGGAGGACCAGGAGATCGACACCACCGACAGCCAGCTGGGCGCGGGCACTGCGGCGGCGGCCACCTACCTGATCAAGAACGGCAGCGTCCCCAGCCTGACCAACCAGGAGGACACCGGCACCCTGTCCGAGAAGCTGCGGGAAGAGTCCAGCACCCAGAAATACAACCCCAAAAGCGCGCCCATCACGCCGGGGGTGACCCGGATGTCCCGGCTGTTCATCTATCCCGGCGAGTGGCCGGAGGACGAGGTGGCCCGGGCGGCGCTGGTCCAGATCGAGGAGATGGAGGCGGAGCTTGCCACCAAGAGCCGCCAGGTGGTGATCGACAGCTACTACACCTATACATACACCTATTCGGTGAGCGTGCAGCAGGCCTACGGCGACCAGAATGCGGCGTGGGTGGTGGGCATCGGCATCGAACAGACCGCCAAAGAAGAGCACAAAACCTGACGCAACAAAAAATTTACAAGAAAAAGGGCGTGAAATTTTTTCCGCGCAGCCTCAAAAAGGACTCAAAAAACCGTTGCAAACGCCCTTTTTGCTTACGGAACAAAAGCTATGGCAGCCCAAAGCGCCTTTGCCGAAAGGCAAGGGCGCTTATTTTTGAAAAAAGTAAAATTTGTGAGCAAACCCCCTGGT
>DXBJ01000011.1 GCA_019116585.1 Candidatus Faecalibacterium gallistercoris
CCCGACAAGATCTGCGACCAGATCAGCGACGCGGTGCTGGACGCCATCCTCGCCGAGGACCCCGGCGCACGGGTGGCCTGCGAGACCACCTGCTCCACAGGCCTTGTGCATGTGATGGGCGAGATCACCACCAGCTGCTATGTGGACATCCAGTCCATCGCCCGGGAAGTCATCCGTGACATTGGCTACACCCGCGCCAAATACGGCTTTGACGCCGACACCTGCGCCGTGCTCACCAACATCGACGAGCAGAGCCCGGACATCGCCCTGGGCACCAACGACGAGGTGGGCGGCGCGGGGGACCAGGGCATGATGTTCGGCTACGCCTGCGACGAGACCGCGGAGCTGATGCCCCTGCCCATCAGCCTGGCCCACAAGCTGGCCCGCCGCCTGGCCGAGGTGCGCAAGAGCGGCGAGATGGACTATCTGCGCCCCGACGGCAAAAGCCAGGTGACGGTGGAGTACGAGGGCGACCGCCCCGTCCGGGTGGACACGGTGGTCATCTCCACCCAGCACCGGGAGGACGTCCAGATGGACCGGCTGCGGGCCGATGTGATGGACAAGGTGATCCGGGCCGTCATCCCCGCCGCCCTGCTGGACGAGCACACCAAATACTTCATCAACCCCACCGGGCGGTTCGTCATCGGCGGGCCCCAGGGCGACAGCGGCCTGACCGGGCGCAAGATCATCGTGGACACCTACGGCGGCTACGCCCGCCACGGCGGCGGCGCCTTCTCGGGCAAGGACCCCAGCAAGGTGGACCGCAGCGCCGCCTACGCCGCCCGCTGGGTGGCCAAGAACATCGTGGCCGCGGGCCTGGCCCGCCGGTGCGAGGTGCAGCTGGCCTATGCCATCGGCGTGGCGCACCCCGTGTCGATCATGGTGGACACCTTCGGCACCGGCGCTGCCGGCGACGACAAGATCGAGGCCGCGGTGGAAAAGGTCTTTGACCTGACCCCCGCCGCCATCATCCGGGACCTGGACCTGCGCAAGCCCATCTACCGCCGCCTGGCCGCCTACGGACACATGGGCCGGGAGGACCTGGGCGTCCGCTGGGAGAACACCGACCGCACCCAGGCCCTGAAGGACGCCCTGGCCGGCTTGTAAGCACAAGAAGGCGCAAAATGCGGCGTTGTTTTTTGTAAATACCTGACAGACCAGGGCGGATTTTGGTATAACTGCTGTGCAAGGCGCAGAAATTTGAAAATCCTACTGGCGGCGAGGCTAAAATGTGATAAAATGAAAACGGCATGATCCTTTTCGTAAGAAAGAGGCATAACACTGGTAAAGAGGAATTAAAGGAGCCGTAAAAATGTCCAATGTGATCGAAGCCAAGGATATCTTCGCGCAGGGCGGCAGCGTCGCAGATCTGCGCCTGCTGTGCTGCCCCGGTGCGGAGGAACTGACCAACCTGATCGACCGCCACCTGATGCGGTGGGCTGCGCAAAGCGGCAAGGAGCAGGGCAGCTTTGTCATCCCCTGCGAGTGCCCCCGCTTCCAGAGCGGCGACGCCAAGGGCCTGGTCAAGGATTCGGTGCGGGGCGATGACATCTTCATCGTGGTGGACCCGGGCAACTACAGCGTGACCTACAAGCTGTTCGGGTACGAGAACCATATGTCCCCGGACGACCACTTCTCCAACCTCAAGCGCCTGATCCAGGCTGTGGCGGGCAAGGCACACCGCGTGTCGGTCATTATGCCCAGCCTGTACGGCGGCCGTCAGCACCGCCGCGAAGTGCGCGAGAGCCTTGACTGCGCTGTGGCTCTGCAGGAGCTGCAGAACATGGGTGTGAAGAACATCATCACCTTCGACGCCCACGACCCCCGCGTCCAGAACGCCGTCCCCCTGCTCAGCTTTGACAACGCGATGCCCACCTATCAGGTGCTGAAGAGCCTGCTGCAGAAGATGCCCGATCTGTCCTTTGACAAAAAGGACTTCATGGTGGTCAGCCCGGACGAAGGCGCGATGAACCGCAACATGTACTTCTCCAGTGTGCTGGGCTGCAACCTGGGCATGTTCTACAAGCGCCGGGACTACACCACCGTGATCAACGGCCGCAACCCCATCGTGGCCCATGAGTACCTGGGCGAGTCGGTGGAGGGCAAGACCGTCTTTGTGGCGGACGACATCGTGGCCTCCGGCGACAGCATGCTGGAGGTGGCCCGCGAGCTCAAGCAGCGCGGCGCGGCCCGCATCATTGCGGACGCCACCTTCCCCCTGTTCACCGCCGGCCTGTCCAAGTTCGACGCCGCCGTGGAGGAGGGCGTGCTGGACTTTATGGTGGGCACCAACCTGACCTACCGCAAGCCCGAGCTGCTCCAGCGCCACTGGTACCTGGACGTGGACGTGTCGAAGTATGCGGCTTACTTCGTGCTGGCGCTGAACCACGACGTGTCCGTCTCGGCCATTGCCGACCCCATCCGCAAGATCGAGGCCCTGCTGGCCAAGCACGCCGCCGAGCGCGCCCAGTGATCCCCGCTGTACACACCACAAAAAGATCCCCCGTTTTCCCGTGCAGGAAAGCGGGGGATTTTTGCAATTTTGGCATGGGTCAGAAGGAGCCCTCTTTCCAGAGGCGGAACAGCAGCGGCAGCTCGTAGAGCAGCATGCACGCCCAGCCCACCGCATAGCTCCAGGGCAGGGCCTCGATGTCCATGTGGAACACCAGGACGAACAGGGCCGCCGCGGCCACCCGGCCGCCCATGTTCAGCAGGCTGCTGTTCAGGGTCACCTGCAGCTGCCCCACCCCGCGGAAGCCCCCCTGGATGCCGTTGGTGGCGGAGGGCAGCAGGTAAAACAGGGACACCAGCCGCAAAAAGCGCACCCCCAGGGCGATCACCTCCGGCTCGTCGGCAAACAGCCGCATGATGGGTTCGGCCCCGAAAAAGCACACCGCCATGATGGCCAGGCCGTACACCGCCTCGATCCGCATCCCGGCCACAAAGCCCTTGCGCACCCGGTCGGGCTTGGCCGCGCCCCGGTTCTGGGCCATCAGGGTGGTCATGGCGTGGCCGATGTTCTGCTGGGGGGTGTAGGCAAAGTCGTCCACCCGGCTGGCGGCGGCAAAGGCGGCCATGGCGTTCACCCCCATGGTGTTGACCACCGCCTGGATGGCGATCTTGCCCAGCTGGACGGTGCCCTGCTGCATGGCGGTGGTCCAGCCGTACTGGACGGTCTGCCGCAGCATGGCGGGCTCAAAGACCAGCCACCTGCGCCCCAGGCAGAGCACCGGCACCCGGGCCTTGATGTACACCGCGCAGCACAGGCAGCACAAAGCCTCGCTGGCTACGGTGGACAGGGCCGCGCCTTCCACCCCCCAGCCCATGACCGCCACGCAGAACAGATCGCCCACGATGTTGAGCAGGGCGCTGAGCATCAAAAAGTACAGCGCGCTTTTGCTGTCCCCCAAAGCCCGCAGGGTGGCCGCCAGGAAGTTGTAAAAAAAGGTGAAGATCAGCCCCCCAAACACCACCCGCAGGTAGCTCACCGCAAGGGGCAGCACCGCGGCGGGCACCTGCATCAGGCGCAGCAGCGGGCCCGCCAGCAGGATGCACAAAAGGGAAAACCCCAGCGAAAAGGCCGCCCCCGCGATGGCGGTGGTGGAGACCTGCTTTTCCAGCCGGTCGCGGTCCCCGGCGCCAAAGGCGGTGCTGACCAGGATGCCCGCCCCCAGGCACATCCCGTTGATGAACAGGATGGCCAGGGTCATCAGGGGGTTGGAGGTGCCCACGGCGGCCAGGGCGTCCTCGCCCACAAAGCGCCCCACGATGACGCTGTCGGCGGCGTTGTAGGTCAGCTGGAACAGGTTGCCCAGCACCAGGGGGATGGTGAATTTTACCAGCGACGGGGTGATGGGGCCGCTGGTCATGTTGTGGGTCATGCAAAACACTTCTTTCTATTCCAGGATGGACGTTCTTCCGGGGATGAGGCAGAGGGCGGCGCGGCTGCGCCCCTCGGCCAGGAAGCGGGCCGCCGCGGCAAGGGCGGCGCCCCCGCTGGCCGAGGCGGGGATGGCGTCGGTGAGCAGGACGGTGCGGGCCGCCCGGAGGGCGTCGGCGCTGGCCACCGCGGCGATCTTGTCCACCACATAGGGGTTGTAGTTGTCGGGCACCAGGCCGAACCCCATGTCCGGGATGTTGTGGGGGCCCAGCAGGCCGCCGCTCAGGGCCTGGCATTCGTAGGGCTCCACCGCCACCATCCGGACGTCGTTGGTCCAGGCTTTGACGCACTCGCCCACCCCGGTGATGGTGCCGCCGCTGCCCACCCCGACGGTCACGGTGTCCACCAGGCTCTGCCCCTCCCGGACGATGGCCTCTGCAATGGCGGGGCCGGTCACCCGGCGGTGGTACTCGGGGTTGTCGTCGCAGGCCAGCCAGTCGGTGTAGTACCAGCCCCGCTTTTCGGCCCAGGTGCGGGCCAGGGCCCGGGCGCCCGCCGCCCCCTCCCGCGCCGGGGAAAAGAGCAGCTGCGCCCCCAGGGCCGACAGTTTTTCCTGCCGGGCGGCGGGGGTGTTGTCGGGCATGGCCAGGCAGACCGGGTGGCCGCTGGTCCGCCCGGCCAGGGCCAGGGCGGTGGCAAAGGCCCCGCTGCCCGCTTCGATCAGGGTCTGCCCGGGGGCCAGGGCCTTGCGCTGGGCCGCCAGGGCCAGCATCCCTTCGGCCAGGCCGTCCCGGGCGGTGCCGGTGGGGCCGTTGCAGTCCAGGTAGGCGTACAGCCTGCCGGGCAGGCGGCAGGCCGCCGCATAGCCCCGCAGCTCGACCATGGGCCCCGGGGCAAGGGTGCGGTAGATGTTGGGGTACAGCTCCATAGGGCGCTCCTTTCTATTTCAGTTGGAAACCGGGTCTTTCCTGCTTTTATCCTATCGCAAAGCGGGCGGGCCGTCAAGTATACATGGGGCGCCCGGCGGCGGGGCGGGGGAGCCGCGGCGGAAAAATTCTCCCTATTTCACAAAAAAGATGCCGCTTTTTTGTTGACAGCGGGGCCCGGGTCTGGTATAATCAGAGGCGTCCGTAAAGCAAAATGCCTTTACAAAGGCGCTGGAGGGGAGAGCGGTGGCGTCAAAGAATCTGGAGATGGGCTACCTGCTGGACTTTTACGGCGAGGTGCTCACCGACAAGCAGCGGGAGATGATGTCCCAGTACTACCACGACGACCTCTCCCTCAGCGAGATCGGGGAAAACTTCGGCATCACCCGGCAGGGCGCCCGCGACGCCATCAAGCACGGCGAGACCACCCTGCTGGAGCTGGAGCAGAAGGTGGGCTTTGCGGCCCGCTACCGCCGGGTCCAGCAGACCCTCGAGGAGCTGGAACAGCTGGTGATCGACGCCCGGTTCGAGTGCACCGGCCCCCACGCCCGCCTGACCACGGGGGAGTACGTCCGGACTTTGAACAAGATCCTGGCGCTGCTGCGCTCCATCGACGAAGTGAACGAAAGCTAGATTTTTGCCCATCCCGGAGAAAGGACAGCCGAACATGGCATTTGAATCCCTGACTGACCGCCTTGCCGGCGTGTTCAAAAAGCTGAAGGGCCACGGCAAGCTCACCGAGGCCGACATCAAGGCCGCCATGCGGGAGGTCCGCATGGCCCTGCTGGAGGCCGACGTCAACTACAAAGTGGCCAAGGACTTCTGCAACAAGGTGTCCCAGCGGGCCATGGGCCAGGAGGTCATGGAAAGCCTGACCCCCGCCCAGCAGGTGGTCAAGATCGTCAACGAGGAGCTGACCGCCCTGATGGGCGGCGAGGAAGCCCCCCGCCTGTATATCAAGAACAAGGGCCAGACCGTCCTGATGCTCTGCGGCCTGCAGGGCAACGGCAAGACCACCCACGCCGCCAAGCTGGCCAAGTACTACCTCAAGCAGGGCCGCCGGCCTCTGCTGGTGGCCTGCGACATCTACCGCCCCGCCGCCATCGAGCAGCTGAAGGTGGTGGGCGGCCAGGCGGGGGCCCAGGTGTTCACCCTGGACGGGGCCAAGCCCCCCGAGATCGCCCGCCGGGCCCTGGCCCACGCCCGGGACTACGGCAACGACATCGTGATCCTGGACACCGCCGGCCGGCTGCAGATCGACGAGGTTTTGATGGACGAGCTGGTCCAGATCAAGCAGGCGGTGCCGGTGGACGAGACGCTGCTGGTGGTGGACGCCATGGCCGGCCAGGACGCCGTCAACGTGGCCCAGACCTTCAACGAAAAGGTCGGGGTGGACGGCATCATCCTGACCAAGACCGACGGCGACACCCGCGGCGGCGCAGCCCTGTCGGTGCTGGCCGTCACCGGCAAACCCATCAAGTTCCAGGGCACCGGCGAAAAGCTGGACGACCTGGAGCCCTTCTATCCCTCCCGGATGGCCAGCCGCATCCTGGGCATGGGCGACATCCTCAGCCTGATCGAGCGGGCCCAGGAGGCCGCCGACGAAAAGGCCGCCGAAGAGACCGCCCGCCGGATGATGGAAAACAAGTTCGATATGAACGACCTGCTGGCCCAGTTTGCCCAGATCCGCAAGATGGGCGGCGCCTCGGCCATGCTGAGCATGCTGCCCGGCGGAGCCAACATCGACCCCAGCCAGGTGGACGAAAAGGGCTTTGCCCAGATCGAGGCCATCATCTACTCCATGACCAAGGAGGAGCGGGAAAAGCCCTCCATCATCAACCCCAAGCGCAAGCGGCGGATCGCCGCCGGCAGCGGCACCCGCGTCGAGGACGTCAACCGCCTGCTGCGCCAGTACGAGATGATGCAGAAGATGATGAAGCAGATGCGCAAGAGCCCCAAGGGCTTTGCCCGCAAGCTGGGCGGGATGCTGGGCGGCCTGCGCTGAACCACAACTTTGGTACAAATCCGGCTGCCGCAAAGGCGGCATGGCTTTGACATACGACAACGACCGGCCCGGCCAGGGCCGCACAAACCCATTTTCAGGAGGAAACAATTATGGCAGTGAAGATCAGACTGCGCCGTATGGGCGCCAAGAAGTCCCCGTTCTACCGTGTGGTGGTGGCCGACAGCCGCTTCCCCCGCGACGGCCGTTTCATCGAGGAGATCGGCACCTACGATCCCATGCGTGAGCCCGCCGAGATCAAGATCGACGCAGAGAAGGCCAAGGCCTGGATCGCCAACGGCGCCCAGCCCACCGACACCGTCCGGTACCTGCTCAAGAAGTCCGAGATTCTGTAAACGGAGGGCGGTCATATGCAGGAGCTGTTGCTGACTGTAGCCCGCGGCCTCGTGGAGGACAAGGACGCCGTCAAGGTAACGGTGGACCCCCCGCGTGAGGACGGCACCGTCGTCTACCACCTGAGCGTGGCAGAAGGAGATATGGGCCGCGTCATCGGCAAGCAGGGCCGCATCGCCAAGGCCATTCGCGTGGTCATGCGCGCCGCCGCCGTGCGGGTCGATGAAAAGATCCTTGTCGAGATCGACTGAACCGTTTCCCGGGCCGTCCGCTCTTGCCGGACGGCCTTTTCGCGTGCCCCCGTCTGTACGCATCCGTGACCCGGACGGGGGCTTTGGCATCAAAGGAGGAGCCATGCAGCAATATCTGGAAGCCGGGCGCGCCGTCACCACCCATGGCGTCCGGGGCGAGATCAAAATGGAGCTCTGGTGCGACGGGGTGGATTTTCTGCGCCCGGCAGGCAGGCTGTACCTCTCCCCGTCGGGGGGGCGCAGCCTGAAGATGGAGAGCATCCGCCCCCAGGGCCGGATGGCGCTGGTCAAGTTTGCGGGGGTGGACGACATGGACGCCGCCCGCGCCCTGCGGGGCCAGGTGTTCTATTTTGACCGGGACGACGTCCGGCTGGCCCCCGGCCGCTGGTATGTGGCCGACCTGATCGGCTGCGAGGTCCGGGACGCCGGCACCGGCAAGGTGTACGGCGTGGTGACCCATGTGGACCGCCCCGGCCCCCAGGACATCTACACCGTCAAGGCGCCGGACGGCAAAGAGTATATGTTCCCCGGGGTGGACGCCTTTTTGAAAGAGCGCAACCCCCCCGAGGGCTACATCACCGTCACCCCCATCCCCGGCCTGCTGGACGACGGCGGGGTGAGCGAGCGGGAGGACGGCTGATGGGGATGCGTGTGGACATTGCGACCCTGTTCCCGGAGATGTGCCAGCGGGTGCTGGACGAGAGCATCCTGGGCCGGGCCGCCCGGCGGGGGCACATCGAGACCCACTGCCACCAGATCCGGGATTACACCCTCAACCGCCAGAAGCAGACCGATGACTACCCCTACGGGGGCGGCTGCGGAATGGTCCTGTACGCCCAGCCCATCGCCGACTGCATCCGGGACATCCGGCGGCAGGTGGCGGAGCAGGGCCGCCCCGCCCCGCATATCGTGTTTATGACGGCCGGGGGCCAGCGCTACACCGAGGCCCATGCCCGCCGCCTGGCCCAGTACGACAGCCTGCTGCTGGTCTGCGGCCACTACGAGGGGATCGACGAGCGGGTGATCGAGGCCTTTGCCGACGAGGAGATCTCCATCGGGGATTATATCCTCACCGGCGGCGAGCTGGCCAGCCTGGTGGTGGCGGACAGCGTCCTGCGCCTGCAGCCCGGCGTGCTGGCCGAGCAGAAGGGCTATGAGGAAGAAAGCTACTGGAACGGCCTTCTGGAGTATCCCCAGTACACCCGCCCCGAGGTGTGGGAGGGCCGGGCGGTGCCGCCCATCCTGCTCAGCGGCAACCACAAGGCGGTGGACGACTGGCGGGGGGAGCAGAGCCGCCGGCGCACCCGGGAGCGCCGCCCCGATTTGTGGGAAGCCTACCTTGCGGCCGGCGGCTGGGACGGCACCCCCCTGCCCAAAAAACCGTCCCGCCACCGCAAAAAGAAGCCCGCTGCGCCGGCCCCCGCCGCGCCGGAAACCGGCCCGGAAACGCCGCCGGAACAGCCGCCGGAGGACTGAACCCAGGACCCAGCTTGTGCCTACATGTTGAAAATTTTTGTATGCACAAACAATAGAGGCGGATATATTTTGGGAAAAAGGTACAATTTGCAAAAAATGTCTCCGATGTGATTGGGAAAACCGCCAAAATTGCAAAAAAGGCTGTACAACCCACGCCCCTTGCGATAAAATAAAGTAAGACGGCAGGTGTCTATGCAATGCGTCATTCCATTTACCACAATAGATAGGAGCGTTTTACTATGTATGTAAAAGAAGTTACCGTTGAAAATCAGGTAGGTCTCCATGCACGCCCCGCCACCTTCTTCATCCAGAAGGCAAATGAATTCAAGTCCTCCATCTGGGTCGAGAAAGAAGAGCGCCGTGTGAATGCAAAGAGCCTGCTGGGTGTCCTTTCTCTGGGCATCGTGGGCGGCACCACCATCCGCATCATTGCGGACGGCGCAGACGAGCAGGCTGCCGTCGATGCGCTGATCAAGCTGGTGGAGTCCGGCTTTGCAGAGTAAGCGGGCCTTTCAGTCGAGTAGTTGGGGCGGACGTCGGTTCCGCCCTTTTTTGTTTGCGCCGGCGGGTCTCGGCCCCGGCGCGCGCCATAGGATCAAGAGGGTAACACGATGACCAAAGCGGAGCTGTACCAGAAGGCCTGCATGCTGCCCCTGCTGCCAGGGGTCTATATCATCCGGGACAAAAACGGCGAGATCATTTATATCGGCAAGGCCAAGCGGCTGCGCACCCGGGTCAGCCAGTATTTCCGGGAGGGGGTGCCCCACGACAACAAGGTCACCCAGATGATCGCCCACGCCTTCAGCTTTGACGTCATCGTCTGCCAGAGCGAGTTCGAGGCGCTGGTGCTGGAGGCCAGCCAGATCAAGGCCCACACCCCCAAATACAACATCCTGCTCAAGGACGACAAGGGCTACTCCTACATCAAGGTGACGCGGGAGGCCTGGCCCCGCCTGTCCTTCACCCTGCAAAAAGAGGAGGACGGCGCCGAATACATCGGCCCCTACACCTCCAGCTTTGCCGCCCGGGAAATGGCCGAGAGCGCCCAGGACGCCTTTCTGCTGCCCCGGTGCAGCCGGCGCTTCCCCCAAGACCTGGGCAAGGGCCGGCCCTGCCTCAACGCCCACATCGGCAAGTGCATGGGGGTGTGCAGCGGCCGCATCAGCTGCGAGGAGTACAACCAGGCCGTCAGGGGGGCGGTGCACCTGATCCGTTACGGCAAAAAGGACATCCTCAAGACCCTGACCCAGCGGATGCAGGAGGCCAGCGAGCGGCTGGAGTTTGAGACGGCCGCCCTGCTGCGGGACCAGATCGCCGCCATCACCAAGGTGACCGAAGGCCAGAAGGTGGTGGTGGACGAGAGCCTGGAGATGGACGTGGTGGCCCTGGCGGGCACGCCGGATTCGGTCTGCGCCGCGGTGCTGCGCTACCGCCACGGCCGCCTGACCGACAAGCGGGAGTTCGTGTTCCACGACCGGGCCGACCTGGAGGAGATCCGGGAAGAGTTCCTGCCCCGGTATTACCTGGACGACGAGGAGATCCCCAAGATCATCGCGGTGGACGCCCTGCCCCCCGACGCCGACGCCCTGCGCCAGGCCCTGAGCGAAAAGCGGGGCAGCGAGGTGCAGCTCTACGAGCCCCAGCGGGGGGACAAGGCCCGCCTGGTGGAGATGGCCCACACCAATGCGGTGGAGCGTCTGGCCCGGGAGCGGGGCCGGGCCACCCGGGAGCAGAAGCTGCTGGACGAGCTGGCCCAGGTGCTGGGCCTGTCCGCCGCCCCCCACCGCATCGAGAGCTACGACATCTCCAACTGGGGCGACGGCACCAGCGTCTGCGGCATGGTGGTGTTCCGGGACGGCAAGCCCAGCAAGGCGGACTACCGCCGCTTCAAGATGCGGACGGTGGCGGGCACCGACGACTATGCCTCCCTGGCCGAGACGGTGTCCCGGCGGGCGGGGGAGTACGCGGCCCGCAGCGCCGCCGGCGAGACCGCCGGCTTTGCCGAAAAGCCCGACCTGCTGCTGATGGACGGCGGCCGCGGCCAGGTGAACGCCGCCAAAGAGGCGCTGGCCGGCACGGCGCTGGCCGGGGTGCCTCTGTACGGCATGGTCAAGGACAGCCGCCACCGCACCCGGGCCATCGTGGACGGGGCCGGGCAGGAGATCGCCATCAACATGAACCGCGGCACCTTCACCTTTATCACCGCCATCCAGGACGAGACCCACCGCTTTGCCAACGCCTACCGCAGGCAGCAGATGCACAAAAAGAGCTATTTCAACACCCTGACCCAGATCCCCGGGGTGGGGCCCAAGATCGCCCAGGCCCTGACCGACCGCTTCGGCAGCGTGGGGGCGGTGCGCCAGGCGGACGCCGCCGCCCTGGCCCAGACCCCCGGCATAGGCCCCAAGCTGGCGGAGGAGATCTACGCCTGGTTCCGCCAGGGGGATGGGCCGGAGAGCGGCCAGGCAGAATAAACAAAAAAGCGCGCCCTATCCAAAACAGGGTGCGCTTTCTGCGTTTTCAGGGGGGTCAGTCGAACAGCCGGCTGATGGCGTCCTCCTCCGGCTGGCCGGTCAGGTCGCCGGCCAGGTCGGGCAGGGTCAACGTCTCGTCCGAATGGAGGCTGGGCTTTGGCCTGGGGGCCGGGGCGCTGGGGGAAGGGTGGGCCTGGGCGGCCCGCCGGGTCAGCTCGCAGACCTCGTCGCAAAGGGAATAGACCGCCCCGCAGTCCCCCGGCATATCGGTCAGGCTCCGCCCGTAGTGGGTGAACAGGATGGCCCCCTCGGGGCCCACCACCAGGGTGAGGGGCAGCAGCTGGGGGGCCTTGCGGTCGTAGCGCAGCCCCTTGGCCTGGGCGCTGCGGAGGATCCGCTGGGCCTCAAAACTCCAGTTCAGCAGGCCGGCGGTCTCCACCCCCATAAAGCTGTACAGCACCCCCGGCGCGTCGCAGATGACGGTGAAGGGCAGGGCCTTGCCCTCCAGCATCCCGGCCACCTGCCGGGCGCTGCTGCGGACCACGCAGGCCAGCCGCACCCCTTTCAGGTCGGGCAGGGTCTTGAGGTAGCGGGTGATGTAGGCCCGGGTGATGGGGTGGTCGAAGGCGGGCAGGAAGATCATGACCAGGGGCGTGTCCCCGGCGCACAGGCTGTAAAAATCGTTGCCCGGCGACCAGGGGGTGTCGTAGGTGAAACGCGGGATCGAGGTCCCGGCCAGATGATCGGTCCGCATGGCGCGCACTTCCTTTCCTGCTTTAGAAGGCGAAATCGTGATGGGTCACAATCCGTCACAGCCGGCCGACATGCGCGGACGGCTGTGACACCGACAGGGAAATTTTTCGCGGAGAGTGTGCGGGGCCAAAGGCCGCGTGCGCGGTTCCGCGGAAAATTTTGTCCCCAGGGGGATACCAGGGGGAAAGAATTTCTGACGCGCGGATGCGCGCAGAAATGGGTTCCCCCTGGAGCGTGCCGCAAGGCACGCTAACAAAAACAGCCGGACCCCATGTCCGGCTGTCGTGCCTAAAAAAGAATCCCGCCCGGTCGTCTGCGGATAAATCAAACCTACCCTTACGGACAGGTGGGTGCCCTGCCGATGGTTTCATGCTCCCGCATCGAACCTCCAGGGTAGACCCTGACGGGGCGGTCTGCAATTCCCCACCGGACTCCAGGCTCCCGATGGATGATTAGTAGGATCATATATTCCGCAACAAATCGTGCCGGGCAGGATACTGCCGGTATGAAGGGCCGCCCCGCAGCGGGGGTCAGCCGATGTCGAAGTTGTCGCTCAGCCGTTTTTCAAACAGAGCGCCCACTTCCATCAAAGTCTCGTCGTCGTCCACGACGTCGAGGTATTCGCCGTCGGCGTCCTCGCCGACGCTCAGGATGACCAGCTGGGCATCCTCGTCCAGGTCCGCTTCGTCCTCGACGTATTCCACCACCGCAAGGTAGTGCACGCCCTTGTGGTCCAGCGCGTCGATCACCTCAAAGGTGATCTCGTTGCCGTCCTCGTCCTCAAGGGTCATCAGGTCGGGCTGATATTCTTCTTCGGCCTGGGGGGTCTTGGTTTCGTCTGCCATCCGTAAAACTCCAGTCTTATTGCACATCGGGGGGCCGGCGCCCGGCCCCTGTCCTTGCCTATAGTGTAGCGTTTTTTGCCCGTCTCGTCAAGATGCTAAATTAGGAAAAAAGGTTAAAACCCTGTTTTTGTACTTTTCACATCCCCGCCCTCGCGCGCCGGCCGGTTCTGTGGTATACTGAAAGTCAAACGGCCGGGCGCGGCAGGCGTCTGCCGGAAATACGATTGGATGGACATGGTATAGCATATGTCCCAAGGAGAAGATTATGTCTGGTAAATGCAAAAAGGCCCTGCTGGCCTTTGGTTTGGCGATGGCGCTTTGCCTGGCCGGGTGCCTGGGCGGGGCGGACAGCGCCGGGGGCGGGCCGGCCCGCCCCGACCACATCGAATCGGCGGAGCTGCAGTTCACCCACCCGGCGGCGGGGGACACCGTGGCGGTGTTCGACACCTCGGCGGGGGTGTTCCGGGCGGTGCTGTTCCCCCAGCAGGCGCCCCAGGCCTGCGCCAACTTCATTGGGCTGGCCCAGGCGGGGTATTACAACGGCCTGACCATCACCCGGGTGGAGGCGGGCTTTGTGGTGGAGGCCGGGCAGGACGCCGGCGGCGGCGCCACCACCATCTGGAACGGCAACGGCTACCCGCCCGAATACACCGACCAGCTGCACCACTATTCCGGCGCCCTGTGCGCCGCCATGAGCGAGCGGGGAGAGGGGGCCAGCGTCTTTTATGTGATGCAGACCGCCTCCGGCCTGGAGCAGGAGCTGCTGGACCAGATGGCGGCCCAGGGCTGGCGGCAGGAGATCATCGACGCCTATGCCGCGGCGGGGGGCGCGCCCTACCTGGACTACACCGACACCGTCTTTGGCCAGGTGTACGAGGGGATGGAGACGGTGGACGCCATCGGCGCGGCGGGGGTGGACGAAAACCAGGCCCCCGTCGAGCCCATCACCATCCACAGCGTGACCATCGAGACCTACCAGTGAGCCTTATTCCTGGCCGGGGTGGTTTTTGCGCCAGGCCAGGTAATTTTCCAGGATGACCGAAGCGCTGACCGCGTCCAGGATGGCCTTGCGCTTTTTGCCAAAAGTGCCGCTCTCGCTGAGGAACCCGGCGGCGGTGATGGTGGTCTGCCGCTCGTCCCACATCCGGACGGGCAGGCCGCTTTCCTGCCCCACCAGCTCGGCCAGTTTGCGGCTTTTTTTGGCCCGCGCCCCCTCGGTGCCGTCCATGTTGCGGGGCAGGCCGATGACGATCAGCCCGGCGCCGTGCTCCCGGGCCGCGGCGCAGACCTGGGCCGCCACCTTGGCCATGGCCTTTTCCTCGATCTGGGGCCGCAGGGGGGTGGCGAGGATCTCGCCGGGGTCGCAGACGGCCAGGCCGGTGCGGCTGTCGCCGTAATCTACTGCTAAAATTTTCATCGAAACGCTCCTTTGCTGTTGGTTTTGCAGGCCCATTGTACCACAGGGCCCCCGGCGGCGCAATGGGCGGCAACTGAAACGAAAGAAGGTGTTTCCCTATGCTCAAACTGGTCCTGGGCGGCTCGGGCAGCGGCAAGACCAGCTACCTGTACGCCCAGCTGGCCCGGCGGGCCGCCGAAGGGCAGCGCAGCATCCTGCTGGTGCCCGAACAGTTCACCTCCTCCACCGAGGGCCGCATCTACCGGGAACTGGGGGATGGGGGCTCGGGGTTTGTGGAGAGCTTCTCCTTCACCAGCCTGGCCGAGCGCATCCTGTCCGAGGAGGGGGGCGCGGCCATCCAGACCCTGACCGACGCGGGCCGGGTGACGCTGGTCCGCCGCGCTTTGGAGGAGCTGCAGGACAACGTCCAGTTCTACCACCGGCACCGGCACAGCGCCGCCTTCTGCCAGCTGGCGGCCGAGACCATCGACGAGCTGAAGAGCGCCGGCGTCACCGGCGAGGCCTTTGCCCGGCTGGCGGAGGGCTGCGGCCCCGAGAGCCGCCGCCTGGGGGAGGTGGCCCTGATCTACGAGGGCTACGAGACCCTGCTGCAGCAGACCGGCATGGACCCTTCCGACCGGATCGAGCTGGCGGCGGCCCGGCTGGAAGCCGCCTGGTCCGAAGGGCGGGTGCCCGCTTTCCTGGAGGGGCGGGCGGTGTTCATCGACGAGTTCGATACCTTCAACGCCCCCAAGCAGCGGCTGATGGGGGCCATGCTGGCCGCCCTGCCCCAGGTGACGGTGGCCCTGTGCGACGACGGCCAGCCCGCCCCGCCGGACGGCCTGGGGCTGTTCGCGGGGGCCAAGGCGGTGGGGGCCCGGCTGAAGCAGCTGGCCCGCAAGAACGGGGCCGAAGTGGCCGCGCCCCTGCTGCTGCGGGAGGACCTGCGCCACAAGGACGCCCCCGGGCTGGCGGCCCTGGAACAGCTGCTGGCCTCCGGCCGGTGCGAGGCGCCCGCCGCACCGGCACAGGAGATCCGGCTGTTTGCCGCGCCCAGCCGGGAGGAAGAAGCCCGGGCCGCCGCCGGCGCCATCCGCCGCCTGATGGCCCAGGGGGTGCGCTGCGGCCGGATCGCGGTGGTCTGCCGGGACCTGGACCGCTACCGCGCCGCCGTCCGGTACGAGTTCCGGATGGCGGACATCCCCCTGTGGTGCGACGAGGCCACCACCCCGGCTTTCAGCGCCCCGGCGGCGGCCGTCACCGCCCTGCTGGAGCTGGCCAAGGGGGCGGACTACACCGAGCAGCTCTCGGCCCTCATCAAGACCGGCCTGACCGGCCTGACCGAGGAACAGGCCTGCGCCCTGGAAAACTACGCCTATACCTGGTCGCCCAAAGCCGCCGAGTGGCGGGCGGCCTTTGCCAAAAGCCCCCGGGGCTTCGGCAGCGAGAAGCTGGCCGAAGAGGAGCAGGCCGCCCTGAAGGCCGCCGACGAGGCCCGGGCCTTCCTGATCGGGCCGGTGGAGGCCCTGCGCAGCCGCTGCCGGGACGCCTCGGCCGAGCAGATCAGCCGGGCGCTGTGGTTCTGCCTGGAAGCCCTGGGGGCCGAACAGGCCCAGCAGGCCCAGGTGGACGCCCTGCGGGCGGCCCGGGGCATCCCCGCCGCCGAGGAGGCCGCCCGGGAGTGGAACGTGGTGATGGGCCTGCTGGACCAGATGGCCCGGCTGCTGGGCGCCGAGACGGTGGCCCCGGCGGAGTACGCCGAGCTGTTCGGGCTGCTGCTGCGCTCCTCCGACCTGGGGCACATCCCCCAGACCCTGGACGCGGTGATGCTGGCTTCGGCGGGCAAAATGCGGCTGGACGCCCCCGACTACGTCTTTGTGCTGGGGGTGGCGGAAGGGGAGTTCCCCGCCGCGCCGGGGCAGACGGGGCTTTTGACCCACGCCGACCGGGACGCTTTGATGCGCCAGCAGGTGGACCTGCCCGACTGCTTTGAGAACCGGGTGGTGCGGGAGCAGATCTGCTTTTACAAGGCCATGACCGCCCCCGCCAAAGGGCTGTGGATCAGCTGGCCCAAGGGGGCGGGGCTGACCCTTTCGGCGGCGGCCCAGCCCATCGCGGACCTGCTGCAGCCCGCCCCGCCCGAGCTGTCGCTGCTGGACATGGCGGCCACGCCGGGCAGCGCCCTGGACTGCCTGGGGGGCGGCTGGCCCCTGACCGGGACCCAGCGGGCCAGCCTGACCGAGGCCCTGCAGGACGAGGGCGGGGGCCTGGCCCTGCTGGCCCGGATGGCCGGCGGCCCGCCCCACAAGCTGGAGGACCTAGCCGCCCTGGGGGGCCTGCTGGGGGACCAGCTGTGGATCTCCCCCAGCCAGCTGGAAGCCTACGCCAACTGTCCCTACGGCTATTTCCTCCACTATGTGCTGGGCCTGCGCCCCCGCAAAAAGGCCCGGCTGTCGGCGGACCAGAGCGGCACCCTGATGCACTGGGTGCTGCAGATGGCCCTGGACCCCGACCCCGGGCCCGACAACCCCTGCAGGGGGGCGCTGCCCGCCCCCTTTGCCCAGCTGACCGACAGCCAGCTGGCGGCCCTCTCGGCGGGGCTGGTGGACGAGTACGCCCGCCGCTACCTGCCCGAGGACACCGCCCGGCTGCGGTACCTGCTGTCCCGGCTGAAAAAGAGCATGGTGTCCCTGCTGTGCTACCTGCGGGACGAGCAGGCCCAGAGCGCCTTTGCCCCGGCGGCCTGCGAGCTGAAGATCGGGCCGGGCCCCGGCGCGGTCCCCTCGCAGGTGTACCGCCTGTCGGACGGGCGGACGGTGCGGCTGGTGGGCACGGTGGACCGGGCCGACCAGTGGGTGGAGGACGACGGCACCCGCTGGGTGCGGGTGGTGGATTACAAGACCGGGACCAAAAAGCTGGACCTGAAGGAGGTCTACTGCGGGCTGGACTGCCAGATGCTGCTGTACCTGTTCAGCCTGACCCGGGACGAAAAAGGCCGCTTTGCAGGGGCGCAGCCGGCGGGGGTGCTCTACCTGCTGGCCGACCCCAACCCCGCCACCGCGGCCCGCGCCGCCGCGGGGCAGGCCGCCCCCTGCCAGCTGGACGGCCTGATCCGGGACGAGGAAAAACTGTTCGAGGCCATGGACCCCGGCAAGACCGGGCTGTACCTGCCCTTTGGGTGGGTGGACGGCAGGCCCAGCCCCTACCAGAAACACCGCCGGGCCGGCGCGGCCAAGCTGGGCCGGATCGAAAAGCACCTGGACGGCCTGGTGGCCGGCATGGGGGAGCGGCTCTACGGCGGCGCCATCGAAGCCGCCCCCCTCATCGCCGGGCGCAGCCCCTGCCAGTGGTGCGACTACGGCTTTATCTGCTGCCACGAGGCGGGCAGCGGCGAGCGGCTGGTCAAGGACCTGGCCCCCGCCCGGCCCTTTGAGGAGACCGAAGAGGAAAAGGAGGAAGAGCCATGACCAACTGGACCCCGGCCCAGCGGGCCGCCATCGGGGACCGGGGCGGCGGGCTGCTGGTCAGCGCGGCCGCCGGCAGCGGCAAGACCGCCGTGCTGACCGAGCGGGCCGTCCGCCTCATCACCGACCCGGCCCGCCCGGTGGACGCCGACCGGCTGCTCATCGTCACCTTTACCAACGCCGCCGCCGCCGAGCTGCGGGCCCGCATCGGGGAGAGCCTGCTCCGCCTGAGCCAGGCCGACCCGGCCAACGGGTGGCTGCGCCGCCAGCGGATGCTGCTGCAGCGGGCCCCCATCTGCACCATCGACGCCTTCTGCCTCGACCTGCTCCGGCGCCATTTTGAAGAGCTGGACATCCCGCCCGACTTTGCCCCCGCCGACGCCGGCAGCGTCCAGATGCTGCGGGAGGCCGCCCTGGCCGACACCCTGGAGGCCGCCTGCCAGGACCCCGACTTCTGCGCCTTTGCCGACCTGTACGGCAAGGGCCGCAGCGACGACGCGGCGGGCCGGGCCGTGCTGCAGGTCTACGATTTCCTCCGCTCGCTGCCCGATTACGGCCAAACGATGGACCGGATGCTGGCCCCCTGGCAGCAGGCGGGCAGCTTTGGGGCATCCCCCTGGCGGGCCCTGCTGCTGGAGCAGGCGGCCCGGCGGGCCCGGGCGGCCTGCGGCCTGCTGGAAGGCGCCCTGGCCGACTGCCAGGCCGACCTGGCCGAGGAGCGGGTCCGGGCCGAGGAGAGCCGCAAGACCGCCGCGGCCCGGGCGGCCGCCGCCCACAAGGTGGAGGACAAGTTTGCCGAGCCGCTGGAGCGTCTGGACCAGGCCCTGGCCCTGCTGCGCCGGGTGGAGGCCCTGGCCGCCGGCGGGGCCTGGGGACCCCTCTACGACCTGCTGACCCCCTATGTGCTGGGGATGGAGCCGGAGCCCGGCCTCAAGGGGATGAAGACCCGGCTGGCCGGGGCACGGAAAGCCGCCGTCAGGACCCGCGCCGCCGAGGCGGCAGGGCTGTTCGGGGAGATCCTGGACCTGATCCCCTGCAGCGAGGCGGAGGCCGAAGAAGACCGGGCCCTGGCCGCCCCGCGGCTGGCGGCTTTGTTCCGGGCGGTGCGGGACTTCGACGCCCGCTTTGCCGCCCGCAAGCGGGAGCGCAAGCTGCTGGAGTTCAGCGACTTCGAGCATCTGGCCCTCCGGCTGCTGCGGGGGCCCGACGGCGCGCCCACGGCTCTCTGCCAGGGGATACGGGCGGGCTACGGCGCAGTGATGGTGGACGAATACCAGGACACCAACGCCCTGCAGGACGCCCTTTACACCTGCCTGGCCGCCCCGGACGGCGGCAACCTTTTCCTGGTGGGGGACCTCAAGCAGAGCATCTACCGCTTCCGCCAGGCCGACCCCGCCATCTTCCGGGAAAAGCTGGAGCACTGGCCCCCTCTGCCCGGGGGCCGGGCCCGTCCCCCCGTCCCGGAAGGGGCGACGCCCCAAAACGCCCTGCTGGCCCTGGACGCCAACTTCCGTTCGGCCCCGGCGGTGGTGGCGGGGGTCAACTTTTTCTTTGAACAGCTGATGAGCCCCGATCTGGGCGACACCGCCTACGGCGAGGGCCAGCGGCTGGTCTGCGGCGCGCCGGGGGAATACCAGGGCTCGGTGGAGGCCTGCCTGCTGCCCGACGGCGAGCAGGAGACCGACGCCGCCTGGATCGCGGAGCGGATCGCCGCGCTGGTGGCCGGGGGCGAGCCGGTGCGCCAGGGCGGCGGGACCCGCCCCGCCCGCTATGAGGACTGCTGCATCCTGCTGGCGGCCCGGACCAGCTTCCCGGTCTACGTCCGGGCTTTGAGCGAGCGGGGCATCCCGGTCTACGCCGACGCACGGGAAAACCTCTTCGAGGCCCCCCACATCCGGCCGCTGGTGGCCCTGCTCAAGATCATCGACAACCCCGCCCAGGACATCTGCCTGGCGGCAGCCATGCTGGGGCCGGTGTTCGGCTTTACCGACGACGACCTGGTCCGGCTGCGGGCGGCCAAAAAGGGCGGCAGCCTGTACGGCGCAGTGGTTGCCCTGGCCGGGGAAACGGACGGGGAAGAGCCCGACCCCTTTGTCCTGCGGGTGCGCCGTTTCCGCCGCCGGCTGGACGAGCTGCGGCGACTGGCCCGCAGCGTCCCGGCCGAGCGGCTGCTGGAGGAGATCTTTGCCTCCACCGGGTACCTGGCCGCTCTGGGCGCCATGGAAAACGGCCAGCGCCGCCGGGAGGATGCGCGGCGGTTCGCCGCCTTCTGCGCCGGGGCGGGGGCGGGGGGCATCTCGGCCCTGGTGCGGGCCATCGACGCGGCCAGCGCCGCCGGCGGGGACACCGGCGAGACCGTCCCCGGGGCGGCCCGGCCCGGCTGCGTCACCATCATGACCATCCACCGGTCCAAGGGGCTGCAGTTCCCGGTGGTGTTCCTGGCCGACACCGGCCGGCGGTTCAACGCCGCCGACCTGCGGGACCCGGTGCTGCTCCACCGGGCTTACGGCGCAGGGCTGCGGCTGCGGCAGGAGGGGGGCGAGCTGTACAAGACCGCCGCCTACACCGCCCTGGCCGCCGTCCACGAGCAGGAGATGCGCAGCGAACAGATGCGTCTGCTCTATGTGGCCCTGACCCGCGCCCAGGACAAGCTGATCCTGACCCTGCCCCTGGGCGTCACCCGAACGGTCAACCCGCTGGAAAAGGCCGCGGCCTTTCTGTCGGCAGGGGCCGGGCCGGTGCTGTACAGCCAGTGCGGCTCCTTTGCGGGGTGGCTGCGGGCGGCCCTGCTGGTCCACCCCAACGGCGGGCCCCTGCGCCGGAAGGCGGGGGACCTGCAGCTGCCCTTTGTCCGGACGGACAGCGTCCTGACCCTGACCATCCCGGAGGGGACGGAGGCCGCCGAGCCCCCCGCCCCGCCTCCGCCCGCCCCCGCCGACCCGGAACTGGTCCGGGCCCTGCGGGAGCGCTTTGCCTGGCGGTACCCGGCGGCAGGCCTGGCCGGGGTGCCCGCCAAGGTCAGCGTCACCAGCATCGTCCACCAGACGGGGGAAACCACCCTGGAGCGCCCCGCCTTCCTGGCCAAAGAGGGCCTTTCCGCCGCCGAGATGGGCACCGCCCTCCATGCCTTCCTGGAGCACGCCGACTTTGCCGCTCTGGCCGCCCCGGCCCGGCAGGGCAGGGACGTCCTGCTGGCGGCGCTGGCCGCCGAGCGGGACCGCCAGGTCGAAGCCCGGCTGACCGCCCCCGAGATCGCGGACAAGCTGGACCTTGGCCGGCTGGCCCGGTTCTTCGGCGGGGAGGCGTTCCGGCGGGTGCTGGCGGCGGAACAGGTGCTGCGGGAGTATGCCTTCATCACGGCCCTGCCCGCCGGGGCGGTGCTGGCCGCCCAGGGCCAGACCCCCGAGGAGATGCCTCCCGCCGCCGCAGGCGAGCAGGTGCTGGTGCAGGGCATCGCCGACATCCTGCTGGTGTTCCCCGACCACCTCGAGCTGCTGGACTACAAGACCGACCGCGGCAAGACCGAGGCGGACTTCCTGGCCTCCTACCGCCCCCAGCTCAACCTCTACGCCATCGCGGTGGAAAAGCGCTTTGCCCCCAAAAAGGTGACGTACAAGGGCATCTATTCCTTCAGCCTGGGCAAGCTGATCGACGCGAACTGAAACGAGACGGAACGGAAAAACCCCGGCAGCGGCGTGCAGGACCACACCGTTTGCCGGGGTTTTGTGATGGGGGCGTTTACAGAGCGCTCAGCTCTGATGGGGCTGGGGGCGGAAGACGATCTCGCCGGTGTCGGCGTCCATCGACTCGACGATGGCCAGGGACTCCAGCTGGATGCCGCGGGCGCGGACCAGGTCGCCGCCGTGCTGGAAGCCTTTTTCCACCGCGATGCCGATGCCCTCGACGGTGGCGCCGGCCCGCTCGGCCAGGTCCAGCAGGCCCATCAGGGCGCAGCCGTTGGCCAAAAAGTCGTCCACGATCAGGAGGTGGTCCTCCGGGCCGAGGAACTTTTTGGAGACGATGACGTTGTAGATCTTTTTGTGGGTGAAGGACTGGATCTGGGTCTCGTAGTTGTCGTAGTCCAGGTTGATGCTCATGGCCTTTTTGGCAAAGACCACCGGCACGTCCAGCTCGCTGGCCACGATGGCCGCGATGCCGATGCCGCTGGCCTCGATGGTCAGCACCTTGTTGATGGGCTTGCCCGCAAAAAGGCGTTTCCATTCCCGGGCCATCTCCCGGAACAGGGGGATGTCCATCTGGTGGTTGATAAAGCTGTCTACCTTCAGCACCCCGCCCTCGCGGACGATGCCGTCTTTGCGGATGCGCTCTTCCAAACGTTTCATGCCTTGGCTCCTCCTTCCGCCGGGGGCCTGGCTCCGCGGCGGCTCACACTTCTTCTCTCGTTACCAAACAGTATAGCGGATTGCGGCGGGGGTGGCAATAGCTTTTAGACGAAAATTTTACAAAATACGCGCCGGGCGCGGAGGGGGTTTTTGGCCTTTGCCCTCTTGTGCTTTTGGCCGTTTTTGATTATACTGTGTTCAATGGCGCCAGATGCGGCGGCCGCTGGGGCCCCGCAGGCTGGGAGCTGCAACCAGAGGGGAGTGCGGGAATCATGAAAACCGGATTGATCTTGGAAGGCGGCGCCATGCGGGGGATGTTCACCGCGGGCGTCACCGACGTTTGGATGGAACACGGCGTGACCTTCGACGGCGCGGTCGGGGTGTCGGCCGGGGCGGTGTTTGGCTGCAACTACAAGTCGCACCAGCCCGGGCGGGCGCTGCGCTACAACCTGACCTACTGCAGCGACAAGCGGTATGCCAGCTTCCACAACCTGCTGCACACCGGCGACCTGTACAGCGAGCAGTTCTGCTACCACGACATCCCGGAAAAGCTCGACCCCTTCGACGCCGAGACCTTTGCGGCCTCCCCGATGGAGTTTTTCGTGGTCTGTACCGAGCTGCGCACCGGCGACCCGGTCTACCACAAGTGCCGCACCGGCGGCCCGGAGGACCTGAAATGGATGCAGGCTTCGGCGTCCATGCCCCTGGCGGCCCGGACGGTGCAGGTGGGCCACCACAAGCTGCTGGACGGCGGCATCGCGGACTCGATCCCGGTGCGGTTTCTGGAGTCCATCGGCTACCGGCGCAACGTCATCGTCCTGACCCAGCCCAAGGGCTATGAAAAAAAGAAGAACAAGCTCCTGCCCCTCATCCGGGCCCGGTACGCCCGCTACCCCGCCTTTGTGGCGGCGGTGGCCGACCGGCACGAGCGGTACAACGAGACCCTCGCCTACATCGCCATGCTGGAAGAGGCGGGCGAGGCGTATGTGGTGCGGCCGCCCATCGCCCTGGAGATCGGCGCGATGGAGCGTGACCCCCGGGAACTGCAGCGGGTCTACGACACCGGCCGGGCCGTGGCCGAAAAACACCTGAGCGAGCTGGAGCGCTTTTTGGCCGAGGCCAAAGCGGAAGCATAAACCGAAACGGAAAGCGGACTTTTAAAGAAATCCCGACCGGACGACATGTGCGTACGGTCGGGATACATACAGGGAAATTTGGCGCAGGGAGTGTACGAGCCGCGCATTGCGGCGAGTGCGCGGTTCGGCGCCAAATTTTGTCCAAAAGGAGGATATTAGGGGGGAAGGATTTCTGCCCTGCGCAGCAGACAGAAATGGGTCCCCCCTAAAGCGTGACGCTTTTGCGGCACGCTAAAGGGCCTGCGCCCCCCGCGAAAGGGGACGCAGGCCCTGTTTGGTCAAGGGTCAGGCTGCGCGGCCGGCAGAAGCCGGCGGCAGGTCAGCGGTTGCTGGTCAGTTTGCCCAGCAGCATGACCACCAGGACGATGGCCGCGATGACCAGGAAGATGCCCACCATACCGATCAGCATGATCGGCAGGGTCTGGGCCAGAGAAGCGATGTTCATATACAAGCCCTTTCTATAGCGTTCAGTTGGTTTAGGCGCCCATCAGGGTCAGCAGCAGGCCGCCGGCGATGACCGAGGCGATCTGGCCCGAGACGTTGACGCTGATGGAGTACATCAGCAGGAAGTTCTGGTTGTCTTCCGCCAGGCCCATCTGGTTGACCACACGGCCGCTCATGGGGAAAGCCGAGATGCCGGCCGCGCCGATCATGGGGTTGATCTTCTTGCCTTCGGGCAGGAAGAGGTTCAGCACTTTGGCGAACAGGACGCCGCCCGCGGTGTCGAACACGAAGGCGAACAGGCCCAGCGCCAGGATCAGGATGGTGTCGGGGCGGACGAACTTGTCGGCGGTCATCTGGCTGGCCACGGTCATGCCCAGCAGGATGGTGATGAGGTTGGCCAGGGCGTTCTGGGCGGTCTCGCTCAGGGAGTTCAGGACGCCGCACTCACGCAGCAGGTTGCCGAACATCAGGAAGCCGACCAGCGCCACGCTGGCAGGGGCCACCAGGCCCGCCACCACGGTGACCACGATGGGGAACAGGATGCGGGTGGTGCGGGTGACGCTGCCCTTCTGGTAGGACATGCGGATGCGCCGCTCCTTTTTGGTGGTGATGGCGCGGATGACCGGCGGCTGGACGATGGGCACAAGGGCCATATAGCTGTACGCCGCCACCATGATGGCGCCCAGGTACTGGGAGCCCAGGGTGTTGGCCACGAAGATGGCGGTGGGGCCGTCGGCCGCGCCGATGATGCCGATGGAGACGGCGTCGTTCAGGTCGAAGAAGAGGCCCGCCAGGCACACGGTGAAGAAGATGCCAAACTGAGCGGCCGCGCCAAACAGCATCAGCCAGGGCTTTTCCAGCAGGGGGCCGAAGTCGATCATGGCGCCGATGCCGATGAACAGCAGCAGGGGGAACAGCTCGTTCGACATACCTGCCTGGAACAGCACCGAGAGGGGGCCTTCCGTATCGCCCTGGGTGATGGCGCCCGACAGGGGCAGGTTGACGAGGATGGCGCCGAAGCCCATCGGCAGCAGCAGGCTGGGCTCCATTTTTTTGGCGATGGCCAGGTAGATCAGCAGGCCGCCGACGATCCACATGACCAGCATCTGCCAGGTCAGGTTCCCGAAGTTCGAGAACAGACTTGTAAATTGTCCGATGATATCCATGGTTTGTAAAATACCTCCTTCACGGGTTTGGCCGGACCGCGGCAGACAAAAAACGAGGACTGCCGCCCCGCGCCGTATGCCGCTGTCATTATTATAAAGTACCGCCTGAAAAAAGACAAGGAGAATCAAAAATTTTGTCAGGAGACAACAATCCCGCCCCAAAAAGCAAATTCCCTGTTGACAAACGCCCCGGCGGGTGCTAAAATAAGCAAGCAGTCCGGCGCTGCCGGCTGCACCACGGGGTACGGCCCCGCCGCCCTTTGCCGGCCGGACCGGCAGCCGGGCGCAGAGGACCGGAAAAGTTTGAAAAAGCTGTTGACAAACAGCAAAGCCTGTGGTAAAATAAACAAGTCGCCCGGCAAGACGCCGGCGCGATGAAAACAAAATAGGGGCGTGTTCCCGAGTGGCCAATGGGGACAGACTGTAAATCTGCTGCTTAATGCTTCGGTGGTTCGAATCCACCCGCGCCCACCAAATCAGAAAAATCCGAACCTTTTTCCTGTGGGAGAAGGGTTCGGATTTTTTATTTTCTTTGGGGAAGAAAATTCCGGCACGGACTCTCTCGCAGCAAAGCGCTGCAAGCAAAAGCAAGGTAAGCGCTCCATAATCCCCCGTGAGGGATAAAGAAAAGAGCTCCCATGAGGAGCTCAAATCGGTTGAAATTATTTGAGTTTGCAATACTCGGGAAGGTTTTCGGCCCAGGGGAGCAGCGGAACCAGTTGT
>DXBJ01000003.1 GCA_019116585.1 Candidatus Faecalibacterium gallistercoris
AGCATCAGGGAAGCAATTTTCTTGAGCTTCATAATGAATTTTCCTCCTTATGGTGTATAAAAGATAGAGACCCAAAACAGGTTGAAAGGAAGGTCCTTTCCTTTCAAAGGCATTATAGCATACCCCCCCCCCGGTGTCAAGGCCCGATTTACTATTTTTTGGTTTTTGCTTTCTTTTCGTTAGTTCGCGCCGAAGGCGCGAGAGTATATTTTCGATTTTATGCTATATTTTATGTATGTTTATGCTTTTTTGTATTTTGCTTTGCGCTCCCCTCTCCGTCCCAGCGCAAAGCGCTGGGACACCGCGAAGCGCCTGAGAGGGGCAGCAAAAAAAGCGCCCGTTTCCGGGCGCTCCGTGCGTTTGTATATTTTTTTGTGAAAAAGAATGTTTCACCCGCCCTTGCGGACGGCCTCCAGAAAGGCCGGGCCGTAGCGGGCGGCTTTCACCTCGCCGATGCCGCTGATGGCCAGCAGGTCGGCGGTGGTGCGGGGGCGGCGCTGGCAGATGTCCCGCAGCACCGCGTCCGGAAAGATCATAAAGGCGGGCAGCTTTTCCCGGCGGGCAAGGTCCCGGCGCACCGCGTAGAGGGCGTCCAGCAGCTTTTCGTCCACGCCGGCGGCCGGAGCTGCGGCCCGCCGGGGGGCGGGCGCAGCCGGGCGGGGCCGGGGCAGCGCCACCTTGGGGGCCAGGCAGTTGGAACAGCTGCGGCAGCGGCTGGGGCAGGCCTCCCCGAAGTAGTGGAGCAGCTCGGCCCGCAGGCACCGCTGGGTGGTGGCGTAAAAGGTCATGTACTTGAGCCGCTCCCGGGCCTCCTGGGCGGCGGCCGCCCGCTTCTCGCTGGGGGCGTCGCCCTCGGCCTCTTCTTTGTCGATGAAGAAATGGGCCAGCCGCACGTCGTTGGGCGCGTACAGCAGGACGCAGCGGGCCTCCTCGCCGTCCCGCCCGGCGCGCCCCGCCTCCTGGTAGTAGCTTTCCAGGTCTTTGGGCATATTGTAGTGGACCACAAACCGGACGTTGGGCTTGTCGATGCCCATGCCAAAGGCGTTGGTGGCCACCATCACCTGGACCCGGTCGAACAGAAAATCCTCCTGGTTCTGGCGGCGGCGGGCGGCGTCCATCTGGCCGTGGTAGGCCGCGGCCCGGATGCCCAGCCCCTGCAGCATGGCGGCGGTCTCCTCCACCTGGCGGACGGTGCTGCAATAGACGATCCCCGGGGCCTCCCCCTGCTCCAGCAGGAACTCCACCAGCGCCCGGGGCTTTTCGCTCTCGGTCAGCCGCCGGGTCTCCAGCCGCAGGTTGGGCCGGTCGAACCCCGCCGTCAGGCGGAACGGCTCCTGCAGGCCCAGCTGTTCCTCGATGTCCTGGCGGACCCGGGCGGTGGCGGTGGCCGTAAAGGCCGTGACCACCGGCCGGGCGGGCAGCTGGTCGGTGAACGCGCGGATCTGCCGGTAGCTGGGCCGGAAATCGTGCCCCCACTGGCTGATGCAGTGGGCCTCGTCCACCGTCACCATGCTGACCGGCTGCTCCTGGGCAAAGCGGAGGAACCCCTGGGTCATCAGCCGCTCGGGGGCCACATAGATGATCTTATACCGCCCCTCCCGGGCGCGGCGGAGCATCAGGGCCTGCTGGTTCGCGGTCAGGCTGCTGTTCAGGTAGGCCGCGGCCACCCCCGCCGCCACCAGGGCCCGCACCTGGTCCTGCATCAGGCTGATGAGGGGGCTGACCACCAGCGTCACCCCCGGCAGCAGCAGCGCCGGCACCTGGTAGCACACCGACTTGCCCGCGCCGGTGGGCATCACCGCCAGCACATCCCGGCCGGCCAGGGCCGCGTCCACGATCTCCGCCTGCCCCGGCCGGAAGCCGTCGTACCCGAACACCTTCTTCAATACGCTGTATTTGTCGTCCATCCTGCGGCCGCCTCCTTTTTGCTGCAAGCAGTATACCACATTTCTGGTTCCGGGGCCAGTTCTTCCCGGCGGATGGATTTTTGCCTCCTGTCATGGTATAATGGTTTCACAGTGTATCCGGAACATCCCCCGCGGGCCTTTTGTCCCCGCTTTTTCGGATACGCCCAGCTTTCCTGCAAGGTCATGCAGCCACTGCGGCCGGGCGCCCCCCGCCGCCTTTTTCCGAATAAAGGAGTCCCATTATGGAACAGAAGCTTATCACCTTTGCCGTGCCGTGCTACAACTCGGCGGCCTATATGCGCCACTGCGTCGACACCCTGCTCACCGCCGGCCCGGACGCCGAGATCATCCTGGTGGACGACGGCTCCACCAAGGACGACACCCCCGCCATCTGCGACGCGTACGCCGCCCAATACCCCGACATCGTCCGGGTCATCCACCAGGAGAACGGCGGCCACGGCGAGGGGGTCAACCAGGGCATCCGCAACGCCACCGGCCTTTATTACAAGGTAGTGGACAGCGACGACTGGCTGGACACCGAAGCCCTGGAAAAGGTGCTGGATCGGCTGCGCCTGCTGCTGCACCGCGGCACCGCCCCCGACCTGATGTTCTGCAACTACGTCTACGAGCACGTGGAGGACGGCACCAGCCACACCGTCCGCTACACCAACGTGTTCCCCCAGAACCGGCTGTTCACCTGGATGCACGTGGGCCATTTCCGCCCCGACCAGAACATCCTGATGCACTCGGTGATCTACCGCACCGAGGTGCTGCGCCGCTGCGGCATGGTGCTGCCCAAGCACACCTTTTATGTGGACAATATCTTTGTCTACCAGCCCCTGCCCTACGTCAAGAGCATGTACTACATGGACCTGGACCTGTACCGCTACTTCATCGGCCGGGCCGACCAGAGCGTCAACGAGAGCGTGATGGTCAAGCGGGTGGACCAGCAGCTGCGGGTGACCCGGTACATGATCGACTGCCAGGACCTGGACGCCCTGCCCCCCGAGCAGGCCCGCCTGCGCAGCTACATGACCCAGTACCTGTCCGCCATGATGGCCGTCAGCGGGATCTTCCTGATCCTGGACGGCAGCCCCGAGGCCAAAAAGAAAAAGGACGACCTGTGGGCCTACCTGAAAGAGCGGGTCAGCCCCCGGATCTACCGGCGGGTGCGGCTGTCCCTGGGCGGCGCCACCAACCTGCGCTTCCCCGGCGGGGACAAGGTGACGGTGCTGGGCTACCGCCTGGCCCGCAAGATCGTAAAGTTCAACTGACCGCCGGCTCCGGCCCGCGGCGCTTGTTCCGGCGAAAGAGCCAAAAACTCCCCCTGAAAATCAGTAAATCCGTCATTGCACAGACGGGGCGGATGGGTGTATTATTATAACAGCACATCTTGGATACAACGCACCCCATCGGGAAACAAGGAGGAACTCACCATGGCGTTACACGTTCTGGACGAAGCCAACCGCTGCCTTGGCTGCAAAAAGCCCATGTGCCAGCAGGGCTGCCCCATCCACACCAATATCCCCGAGGTCATCCGGCTGCTCAAGGCCGGCAAAATGGACGACGCAGGCTGGATGCTGTTTGAAAACAATCCCCTGACCACCGTGTGCAGCCTGGTCTGCGACCACGAAAAACAGTGCGAGGGCCACTGCATCCGCAACCGGATGCCCAGCCACGACCCGGTCCACTTTTCGGTGATCGAAAACTACATCTCCACCACCTACGCCAACAAGATGGTGGCAGGCCCCGCCCCCAAAAACGGGATGCGGGCGGCCATCATCGGGTCGGGCCCGGCGGGCCTGACCATCGCGGTGCTGCTGGCCCGCTGGGGCTACGACATCACCATCTTCGAGGCCCGGGACAAGACCGGCGGCGTCATGCGGTACGGCATCCCCAACTACCGCCTGCCCGACAGCGTGCTGGACGACTTCCAGTACCGCCACCTGGAGCTGAAGGGGATCAAGGTGCGCACCAACACCGAGATCGGCCGCACCCTGACCATCGACGACCTGTTCCGGGACGGCTACAAGAGCATCTTCATCGGCGCGGGCCTGTGGAAAGCCAACGCCATGCACATCAAGGGCGAAAGCCTGGGCAACGCCGCCTTTGGCATCGACTACCTGGCCAACAGCAAGGCCTTCCGGCTGGGGGACAACATCGCCGTCATCGGGGTGGGCAACTCGGCCATGGACTGCGCCCGCACCGCCATCCGCAACGGCGCGCGGCACGTCACCTGCTACGCCCGCCGGGACGAGAGCTGCATCAGCGCCTCCCAGTACGAAGTCAGCTACGCCAAGCTGGAGGGGGTGGGCTTCCGCTTCTGCAAAGCCCCGGTGGAGATCCGGGAAAACGGCCTGATCTGCCGCGACACCGTCAAGCAGGCGGACGGCAGCTTTGTCCAGGTGGAGGGCAGCGAGACCTTCTACCCCCACACCGGCGTCATCATCTCGGTCAGCCAGGGTTCGGAGAGCGGCCTGATCCAGACCACCACCGGCATCGACACCAACAAAAAGGGCCTGCTGACGGTGGACCACGACGGCCGCACCACCCGGCCCGGCGTCTTTGCCGGGGGCGACGCCGTCAAGGGCGCCCGCACGGTGGTGGAAGCGGTGGCCATGGCCAAGGATGTGGCGGTGGCCATGGACGAGTACATGAAGGCCCTGCCCCCCGACGAGACCGCCGACCCCTACGCCAACATCCCTGTTTTCGAGACCCCCACCTCGGACGTGTTCGGGGAGCAGGAACTCAAGGTCTGAGCCTTGACCTCGGGCCCCCTTTCTGCTAGAATAGATTTTGTCCCGCGCCGGCTGTTTTTGGCGGACGCGGGGCATTTTCTTTTCGCGGGGCCGGCTTTGCCGGCCTGCTTCGATCCCTCTATGTTTTCTCTTTTTGTGTGGCATACTGGTTTCAAGAAGGAGGTGTCCGCCATGACCCCATCCACCGAGCGGGGCCGCCTGCTCCTGACCGCCCTGGCCCTGCTGGCCGGCAACGCTCTGTATTCTCTGGCCGTCGTTTTGTTCCTGATGCCCGCGGGCCTCATCACCGGCGGGGCCACCGGCATCGCCCTGGCCACCAACCGCCTGACCGGCCTGCCGGTGTCGGGGGTGCTGCTGGCCGTCAACGTGGTGATGCTGGCCGCCGGCTGGGCCCTGCTGGGGCGGCGCTTTGCCCTGTCCACCCTGGCCAGCACCTTTTTGTCCCCCCTCACCCTGGCGGTGTGGGAGCGGCTGTTTGCAGGCTACGTCCTCACCGGCGACCTGTTCCTGTGCACCGTCTTTGCCGGGCTGGGCATCGGCGGGGCGCTGGGCATCGTGATCCGGGTGGGCGGCTCCACCGGCGGCATGGACATCCCGCCGCTGGTGCTGCAAAAATATTTTCGCATCCCGGTGGCGGTCAGCATGACCGTCTTTGACCTGGCGATCCTCTTCGCCCAGGCCCTCTCCAGCCCCAAAGAGCAGGTGCTCTACGGGGTGGTGCTGGTGTTCGTCTACTCCATCGTGCTGGACAAAGTGATCCTGCTGGGCAGCCGCCGCACCGAGGTCAAGCTGGTCAGCGCCCACACCGACGAGCTGCGGTCCGCCATCCTCTCCGAGCTGGACCGGGGGGTCACCCTCCTGTCCGCCGAGGGCGGCTATCTGCGCCAGCCCGGCCAGCTGCTGCTGACCGTCATCTCCCACCGGGAACTGCCCCGGCTGGAGCGGCTGGTCCACGCCATCGACCCCGCCTGCTTCATGATCGTCAGCGAGGTGACCGAGGTCCGGGGCCGCGGCTTCTCCCTCGAAAAAGACTATCTGGACCGGCAATAGCGCGCAAAAAGGCGGAGCTTTCGCTTGGAAAGCTCCGCCTTTTGCTGTGCGTATTCTTCTGTGCCGTCAGCTGATGGCCGCGCCGTCCCGCAGGGCGGACAGGACCCGGTCCTGCAGGGCCAGCAGATGGACATAGCCCTCGCCCATGCTCTCGGTGTAGCTGGCGTAGGCCTCCAGCTCGGCGTCGGTGGGGGCCAGGTCCAGGCTTTCGGCCACCGCCTGGAAGATCAGCAGCTGGTTGCAGCTGTTCAGCACGTCCTGCTCGGTGTCGGCCAGCAGGGCGTCGGCGTTGTCATACCCCATAAAGCCGGAGAGGAACTCGTCCAGCGTCTCGTAGCCGAACATGGAGGCATAGCTGTTGTAATAGCTCAGCTGGCTGCACACCTGGTAGTTCCGCACCACGTCGGGGATGCTGGACACCTGGCTGTTCTCGGTCAGGTAATCCACCACCGCGTTGGTCAGGTTGGAGGTGTACAGGTTGTCGTGGAAGTACTGGTCCAGCTCGGCCACCGTGTGCAGGTCGTTGGAGGCGCCAAAGTTCTCCTCCACCCAGGCGTCGGTGGCCTCGGGCAGGACGCTGACCGCCAGGCTGTTCAGGGTGACGCGGAACACCGCCTCCTTGCCCGAGAGGGTGATGGTGTTGCCCGCCTCGTCGGTGGAGTCGCCGTAGTCCTCGGGGAAGGTGACGGTCACGTCAAAGCTGTCCCCGATGTTGTGGCCCACGATCTGGTCCTCGAAGCCGGGGATGAAGGTGCCGCTGCCCAGGGTCAGGTCATAGCCCTCGGCGGTGCCGCCGGTAAACACCACCCCGTCCACCGTGCCGCTGTAGTCGATGTTGGCGATGTCGCCCTCCTCGGCGGCCCGGCCGGTCACCGGCTGCTGGATGCGGTTGGACTCCAGCAGGTTGTCCCACAGACTCTGGATGTCCTCCTCGGTGGGCTCGATGTCCGCCTTCTTGAGGGGGATGGCCGCAAAGTCCTCGGGCAGGGTGACGTAGTCCAGGGCGCGGACCTCTTCCCAGCGGCCCTCGGCGGTCAGGCCCTGGCTGTAGGTAAAGTTCTGGTAGTCGTAGTTGGCGGCGGGGCCCAGGGCGGCCGAGCTGGTGGCCTGGGACGAAGAAGAGGACGCGCCGCAGCCCGCCGCTGTCACGGCAAGGGCAAGGGCCGCGGCCAGCGCCGCAGCAGAGCGAAGATGTTTCAAGGGTAAAACCTCCTGATGGTGTGATGGGTAATGTCCGAAAGACGTCTTTCAGTATACCGGAACATTGTAAAAAAAGAAAGTTCTTTAACAAAATTCCCATAAAATCGCGCTGCACGGCCCCTGACCGGGTAGAAAAGCCCCCGCCCTTTGTGATAAAATAAGGGAAACCATGGATACAGGAGGAAGCACGTTTATGGATTACAACAAAGCCGCATTGGAAATGCACGAGGCCCATCACGGCAAGGTGGGCACCGTCAGCAAGGTGGAGGTCAAGACCCGGGACGACCTGGCCACCGCCTACACCCCCGGCGTGGCCGAGCCCTGCCGCCGGATCGCCGCCTGCCCCGACGACGTCTACCGCTACACCTGCAAGGGCAATATGGTGGCCGTGGTGTCCAACGGCACGGCGGTGCTGGGCCTGGGCGACATCGGCCCCGAAGCCGCCCTGCCGGTGATGGAGGGCAAGGCGGTGCTGTTCAAGCAGTTTGGCGGGGTGGACGCCTTCCCCATCTGCATCGACGCCCCCGACGCCGCCAGCGTCATCGCCGCCTGCAAAGCCATCGCCCCCACCTTTGGCGGCATCAACCTGGAGGACATCAAAAGCCCCGAGTGCTTTGAGATCGAGCAGACCCTCGAGCGCGAGCTGGACATCCCGGTCTTTCACGACGACCAGCACGGCACCGCCATCGTGGTCACCGCCGCCCTCATCAACGCCCTGCGGGTGGTGGGCAAAAAGATGGAGGACGTCCATATCGTCCTGAACGGGCCCGGCGCCGCCGGCACCGCCATCATCAAGATGCTGATGACCGCCGGGGCCCGGGACATCATCGCGGTGGACCAGTTTGGCACCCTGTACAAGGGCTGCCACAGCGCCGAGGCCCACAAGAACTGGCTGGGCGAGGTGACCAACCCCCGCCAGGTCAAGGGCGGCCTGGCCGAGGCCATCGAGGGGGCGGACGTCTTTATCGGCGTCTCCCGCCCCGGCTGCCTGACCGCCGAGCTGTGCCGCCGCATGGCTAAAGACGCCATCGTCTTTGCCATGGCCAACCCCACCCCCGAGATCATGCCCGACGAGGCCAAAGCCGGGGGCGTGCGGGTGATCGCCACCGGGCGCAGCGACTTCCCCAACCAGGTCAACAACGTGCTGTGCTTCCCCGGCCTGTTCAAGGGGGCCCTGTCGGTGCGGGCCCGGGACATCAACGACGCCATGAAGCTGGCCGCCGCCTACGCCATCGCCGACCTGATCTCCGACGGCGAGCGCAGCGACGAATACATCATCCCGGGCGCCTTCGACCCCCGCGTGGCCGAGAGCGTGGCCGCCGCGGTGGCCAAAGCGGCCCGCGAGACCGGCGTAGCCCGGCTGTGAGGAGGGATCCCCTATGCGCACCATCCCCGCCGCAGCACTGACCGAGGCGGTGGCGGCCCTCTGCATCGAGGCCAACACCCGCCTGCCCGCCGACGTCCAGGCCGCCCTGGACGCGGCCCGCGCCGCCGAGCCCTGGCCCCTGGCCCGGAACACCCTGGACCTGCTGTGGTCCAACCTGGGGGCCGCCCGCGAGGCCGGGCTGCCCATCTGCCAGGACACCGGCATGGCCTGCGTCTTTGTGGAGCTGGGCACCGAAGTCCACATCGAGGGCGACTTCGAGGCCGCCATCCACGAAGGGGTCCGCCGGGGCTACGCCGACGGCTACCTGCGCAAAAGCATCGTGGCCGACCCCCTCCGCCGGGGCAACACCGGCGACAACACCCCCGCCGCCATCACCGTCCACCTGGTCAACGGGGACGGCTGCCAGGTGACGGTAGCCCCCAAGGGCTTTGGCAGCGAGAACATGAGCCGCATCGCCATGCTCAAGCCTGCCGACGGGGTGGAAGGCTTCAAGCGCTTTGTGGTGGACACGGTGCGGCAGGCCGGCTCCAACCCCTGCCCGCCGGTGATCCTGGGCGTCGGAGTGGGCGGCAGCTTCGATAAGGTTGCCTACCTGGCCAAAAAAGCCCTGCTGCGCCCCCTGGACGCCCCCAACCCCGACCCCTATTACGCCGCCCTGGAGCGGGAGCTGCTGGAGCAGGTCAACGCCCTGGGCATCGGGCCCCAGGGCTTTGGCGGCAGGACCACCTGCCTGGGCCTAGCCATCGAGCAGATGCCCACCCACGTGGCCGGCCTGCCGGCGGCGGTCAACGTCTCCTGCCATGTCACCCGCCGGGCCTCCGCCCGGCTGTAAAAGGAGGGCCCTGCTTTATGGAATACAAATTGACAGCCCCCTGCACCGCCGCCGACCTGGCCCCCCTGCGGGCCGGGGACACCGTACTGCTGTCGGGGGTGGTGTACACCGCCCGGGACCAGGCCCACAAGCGGATGATGGAGGCCCTGGACCGGGGGGAGGCCCTGCCCTTCCCGCTGGAAGGCAGCGCCATCTATTATGTGGGCCCCACCCCCGAGCGCCCCGGCCAGGTGATCGGCTCGGCCGGGCCCACCACCTCGGGCCGGATGGACAGCATGTCCCCCCGCCTGCTGGACCTGGGCAACAAGATCATGATCGGCAAGGGCAAGCGGGACGCCGCCGTCAAGGCCGCCGTCCGCCGCAACGGCGCGGTCTATCTGGCCGCCCTGGGCGGGGCCGGGGCATTGATGGCCCGGAGCGTCCGCAGCCTGGAGGTGATCGCCTGGCCCGACCTGGGGTGCGAGGCGGTCCGCCGGCTGGAAGTGACCGATATGCCCCTCACCGTCATCCTGGACAGCGCCGGCGGCGACCTCTACGAGTCGGGCCCGGCGGCCTACCTGGCCTCCCGGCAGGGCCCCGGCCCCGCCCTGTGACCGCCGGGGCGGCGCGGCCCCTCTTTGGCTCTTGCGTCCGGCGTGCCATTGTGGTACTCTTATAGTAATATCTATCACCTGCCCGCCGGGCAGAACACAGGAGGCAGAACCAACCATGACGATCCACCAGTCCGCGGAAGACTATCTGGAAACCATCCTGATGCTTACCGAGCGTCAGGGCAAAGTGCGCTCGATCGACGTTGTGAACGAGCTGGGCTTCACCAAGGCCAGCGTCAGCATCGCCATGAAGAAGCTGCGGGAAAACGGCTACATCGCGGTGGACGGCGAGGGCAACCTGACGTTGCTGCCCCCGGGTCAGGAGATCGCCGAGCGGATCTACAGCCGCCACCGCCTGCTGACCCATTTCTTCATCCAGCTGGGGGTGGACGAAAAGACCGCCGCCGAGGACGCCTGCAAGGCCGAGCACATCCTCAGCGAGCAGACCCTGGAAAAGATCCGCGAGCGGGCCCTGCTGACCGACGCCGAAAGCACCTGCGCCGCCCGGAGCGAATGATCTTCCCCCCGCAAACCAACAGCCGCCGCGGAAGGCATCCGCGGCGGCTGTTTTGTTATCTGTTACAGGGTGCCATTACTTGGCGCGGGGGCCGGCGTTGGCGATCTCGGGGGCCATGTGGGGATACTTCTTGGCAAAGTTCTCGGCGAACATATTGGCCAGCTTGTTGGCCTGCTCGTCGTAGGCTGCCTTGTCCTCCCACATGCCGCGGGCGTCCAGCATCTCGGCGGGCACGCCGGGGCAGCTGGTGGGGTAGTCCACGTTGAACACGTCGTGGTGCTTGAACTCCACATTGTCAAAGCTGCCGTTCAGGGCTGCGGTGACCATGGCGCGGGTGTAGCTCAGCTTCATCCGCTTGGCGCCTGCGGCGGCGCTGCCGCCGGCCCAGCCGGTGTTCACCAGGTAGACCTTGGTGCCGTACTGGTCCAGCTTGTCGCCCAGCATCTTGGCATAGACCTGGGGGTCCATGGGCATGAAGGGCTCGCCGAACAGGGTGGAGAAGGTGGGCTGGGGCTCGGTGATGCCGCGCTCGGTGCCGGCCAGCTTGGAGGTGAAGCCGGTCACGAAGTGGTACATGGCGGCCTCCTTGCTCAGGCGGCTGATCGGGGGCAGGACGCCGAAGGCGTCGGCGGTCAGGAAGATGACCACCTTGGGGATGCCGCCCTCGCCGGGGATCTGGGCGTTGGAGATATAGTCCACGGGGTAGCCCACACGGGTGTTCTCGGTCAGGCTGTCGTCGTCAAAGTCCAGCTCGCGGGTGGCGGGGTCCATGACCACGTTCTCCACCAGGGAGCCAAACTTGATGGCCCGGAAAATGTCGGGCTCGTTCTCTTCCTTCAGGTTGATGCACTTGGCGTAGCAGCCGCCCTCGAAGTTGAAGATGCCGTCGGGGCTCCAGCCGTGCTCGTCGTCGCCGATCAGCTTGCGGCCGGGATCGGCGGACAGGGTGGTCTTGCCGGTGCCGGACAGGCCGAAGAACACGGCGGTCTCGTGGGTCTCGGGGTCCATGTTGGCCGAGCAGTGCATGGGCAGGACGTTCTCCTTGGTCATGACGTAGTTCATGGTGGAGAAGACGCTCTTCTTGATCTCGCCGCTGTACTGGCTGCCGGCGATGACGATCATATGGGCCTCGTAGTCGATCATGATGGCGGCCTCGCTGTTGACGCCGTCGACCTCAGGGTCGCACTTGAAGCCGGGGGCCACCAGCATGGTGTAGTCGGGCTCGCCGTAGGTCTCCAGCTGCTCGGCGGTGGGGCGGATCAGCAGCTGATGGATGAACAGGTTCTGGCTGGCCAGCTCATTGACGATGCGGAACTTTTTGGTGTACTTGGGATCGGCGCCGGCATAGCCGTCGAAGATAAAGATCTCGCGGCCCTGCAGGTAGGCGGCCACCTTGCCCTTGATGGCGTCGAACTTCTCGCGGCTGATGGGCTTGTTCACCTTGCCCCAGGCGATCTCATTGTGCACGCCCTCGGTGTCCACGATGAACTTGTCGTTGGGCGAGCGGCCGGTGTACTTGCCGGTGGTGACCACCAGCGCGCCGGTCTTGCTCAGGCTGCCCTCGCCGCGCCGCAGCGCAGCCTCGGTCAGGGCGGCGGGGGTCAGGTTGCGGTAGACAGCCTTGGGGCCGATGATACCGTATTTCTCGATGCCGTAGGTTTCCATTGCTAACATCCCTCCATTGGTAATCTCAAAAAGCGGCCATGCCGCGCCGGGGCGGGCGGCATATATGCTACTTGGTCAGTATGATTATAGCACATTTGCCGCCGGCATGACAAGGGCGCGGGCCCCTTTTCGGCTTCCCTACCAACAGAAAGGGGCCTGCATGCGATAAATTTGTCAAACCGCCGTATCCGTAAAATTTTTATGAACGCCCCTGTTCCCGCCCCGGCCCCTCTTGACAGAACGCCGCCAGCAGAGTATACTGTTAGCAGTCTACAAGCCAGAGTGCTAAAGCCTGGCAGGAGGCAAGTCATGGAACCAAAATACCATCCCGCGCAGGGCCCCGTCCCGCCCCTGGGCGCACGTTAGCAGCCCTGCGCATTCAGTGATAACGCAACCGGCGTCCGCCGTGTACGATTGGAGGGAAAGCATATGAATACCACCCAGTATACCCAAAAGACCATCGAGGCCATCCAGGCCGCCCAGCAGCTGGCCGTGGAGTACCAGCACAACGCCCTGGAGCCCGAGCACCTGCTGCTGGCCATCTCCAGCCAGGAAAACGGGCTGATCCCCCAGCTGCTCCAGAAAATGAACGTGGAGCCCGGCAGCTTTGCCGCCGCCGTGGCCGAAAAACTGTCCGGCCTGCCCCGGGTGTCCGGTTCGGGCCGCGACCCCGACAAGATCTATATCTCCCAGGCCGCCGACAAGGTGCTGAGCGCCGCCGCCCGGGAGGCCAAGGCCATGAAGGACGAGTTCATCAGCGTCGAGCACCTGATGCTGGGCCTGCTGAGCGAGACCAACACCAACACCGCCGGCCTGTTCCGGGCCTTTGGCATCACCAAGGACGGCTTCCTCAAGGTGCTCAGCGGCGTCCGCGGCAACCAGCGGGTGACCACCGACAACCCCGAGGACACCTACAACGCCCTGCAGAAGTACGGCCAGGACCTGGTGGACCTGGCCCGCAAGCAGAAGCTGGACCCCGTCATCGGCCGCGACCAGGAGATCC
>DXBJ01000012.1 GCA_019116585.1 Candidatus Faecalibacterium gallistercoris
CGGGATCACTTCATCCTGGCCGACTGCCCGGACCACGACATGGATTTCGGGGAGGGCAAAAAGAGCATCTACGCCCTGGAAGGGACCGACATCCTGATCCAGCGAGACAAGGAAGTCCAGCTGGCGGCCCATGCCTACGGCGAAGGCCGGGGCGTCTACATCAGCGGCCTGCCCTACAGCTTTGCCAACAGCCGTGTGCTCTACCGGGCCATTCTGTGGGCTGCCCACAGCGAGGAGGAGCTGCACACCTGGTTCAGCTCCAACTACAACGTGGAAGTGCACGCCTATGTGAAAAACGGCAAGTACTGCGTGGTGAACAACACCTACGAGCCCCAGGACACCACCGTCTACACCACCGGCGGCGCCAGCTTTGCGCTGCATCTGGAGGCCAACGAGATCCGCTGGTACGAGATATGAGCCTGACGCCCGAGCGGCTGCGCGAGGCGGCCGCGGTGGCGCCCAGCCCCCGCCAGCTGGCCTGGCAGCAGATGGAGTTCTACGGCTTCATCCATTTTGGGATGAACACCTTCACCGGCCGGGAGTGGGGGGACGGCACGGCCAGCCCCGCCCTGTTCGACCCCGCCTGCCTGGACGCCGGCCAGTGGGCCTGGGCCCTGAAAAGCGCCGGGATGCGGGGGATGATCCTGACCTGCAAGCACCACGACGGCTTCTGCCTCTGGCCCAGCGCCCACACCGACTACAGCGTGAAATATGCCCCCTGGAAAGGGGGCCGCGGCGACGTGGTGAGGGAGGCGGCGGAGGCCTGCCGCCGGGCCGGGCTGAAGTTCGGGGTCTACCTTTCCCCCTGGGACCGGCACGACCCCCGCTACGGCTCCGGCAAGCCCTACGACGACTACTACGTGGCCCAGCTCACCGAGCTGCTGACCGGCTACGGGGAGCTGTTCTGCGTCTGGCTGGACGGCGCCTGCGGCGAAGGCCCGAACGGCAGGCGCCAGGCCTACGACTGGGCCCGCTACTATGAGACCATCCGGGCCCTGCAGCCCGGGGCGGTCATCAGCGTCTGCGGCCCCGACGTCCGCTGGTGCGGCAACGAGGCCGGCCACTGCCGCCCCAGCGAATGGAGCGTGGTCCCGGCCGCCCTGCGGGACGCCGCCTATACGGCGGAGCGCTCCCAGCAGGAGGACAGCGCCGCCTTTGCCCGGCGGGTCAGCCGGGAGGACGAGGACCTGGGCAGCCGGGCGGTCCTGGCCCGCGGGGGCGCGCTGGCCTGGTACCCCGCCGAGGTGGACACCTCCATCCGGCCGGGGTGGTTCTACCACCCCCAGGAGGACGCCCAGGTCCGCACCGCCGGCGAGCTGCGGGAGCTCTACCTCTCGGCCGTGGGGGGCAACGCCGCCCTGCTGCTGAACGTGCCGCCGGCCCCGGACGGCCGGATCGCCGCCCCCGACTGCGCGGCCCTGGCCGGGCTGGGCCGGGAGCTGCAGGCCCTTTTTGCCGTGCAGCTGGACGGCTGCCTTGCGGCGGACGCCAGCGCCCCGGACCATCCGCCCGCCCTGGCGGCCGACGGACTGCCCGGCACCTGCTGGCAGGCCGCCCCCGGCCGCACCGGCGCGGCCCTGACCTTCCCTCAGGCAGAGACGGTCTCCTGCGTGGTGCTGGGGGAATACCTGCCCGCCGGCCAGCGCATCGAAGCCGGCCGCATCGAGGCCGATGGCCGGACCATCGCCTCCTTCACGGTGGTGGGGCACAAGCGGATCTGCCGCTTTGCGCCGGTGCGGGCCAAAGCCCTGACCATCCGCATCACCGCGGCCCGGGCCGAGCCGGCCCTCCGCCTGATCGCCGCCTACCGCTGACAGAGCCATCTCCTGATCTTTCTCTATATCGCACGCATCCCTGCCCAAAGCAGGCAAAAGCCTCCCCGAAACCATACGGGGAGGCTTTTGTTTGCGTGCCGCAGAAGCGGTCTAGCCGATCGTCTGGACCAGCAGGACGATGCCCAGCCCCAGCCCCAGGGCGGCGGCGCTGAGCAGGGCCGTCCGCACCAGGTTGGCCAGGATCTCGGGGTCGAAGGGGATCAGGTAGGAATCGACGATCATGGCGGGGACCACCAGGTTGACCAGCAGGGACGAAAAGCCCTGGCGGGCCCCGGCGTCCAGGACCCTGGCCCGCACCGCCAGGTAGCCGGCCAGGATCAGCAGGAACATGACCAGCACCTGCTGCGCTGTGATGGCGACGAGATTGCCTTGAAGCATGGCAGAGACCTTCTTTCTTGTCAGGGAGGGCGTTTGCGGCCCCATTATAGCGCGAAGGGGCGGGCCCCGCAAGAGAAAAAGTGGTTTTTGTATACAACATTTCCCGCCCCGCAAAGAAGCGAAAAAATTTGCGTTTTCCCTGTTGACAAGCGATGCTTTTTGCGCTATAATAACCAAGTCGGGAGCGCGCTGCCGGCCACATGCAAAAATATGGCCCGTTGGTCAAGCGGTTAAGACAGAGGCCTCTCACGCCTTTAACATCGGTTCGATTCCGGTACGGGTCACCACATATAAAACGGCTGCACGCCGTTTTATATAGATGCCTCTTTAGCTCAGTCGGTTAGAGCACCTGACTGTTAATCAGGGTGTCGCCTGTTCGAGTCAGGCAAGAGGCGCCAAAGAGCGATGGATGAAAATCCATCGCTTTTTTGTTTTGTTTTGGGTGCGAAGTACATATTATGTCACTTTTCTTCTTTTATAGTATTTGATACAATGAAAGAACGGAGGGACATATAAAATGAAAGATTTTACATCATATGGCAAAAAGGCGCTGCGAAACGCCTGCATCCTTTCAGACGATCAATTTAAACTGATTGATGAAGTAAAAGGCTTTTTCAGTTTGGAACTCCACGAGAGTAGAAGATATGCCGTTATGACGTTGGAACGCCCGAACTGCAATCCTCGAAACAGCTATCTTCTAATGGATCTTGAATTGCGGACTTCAGAGCCGGTGGAAGGTGTAAAAAAGGCGAAACAGATCATTCGGGAACGCTGCCTGAAGCAGCCGGGTGCAAACAGCGGATTGCAAAAGGAAACAGACCCGGCTGCATCGACTTTTACGAACAGTGAGGGGGGCCTGAATGTATTACAAACGAACAAAAAGAAAGTAGCAGATGCAATGGCTGCTATTCCGCGGCCTTCCTGCGAGGAACTCGAAAAATATTTGGAGAGATGGAGACTCAATCCAGAACTTTTTGTTCCGGAGCTGGTTTTAAATAAACTGTTTACACATCAACATCCTTTGAATCAGGATATTGAAGAAATTGTTCTAAAAGTGGCAGCTTTAAATACGGTTTATAACACACAGATTTTTTCAGTGTATCCGATTGCAAAGCGTATCCTCTCTCTGCAAATCGATGAACGCCTCCGGGTAGGCGATGAGTCACTTGTCCAGGAAATCATGAGTGTAGATTATATGGGGAAAATCCGCCATATTAATCATTATTCCTTTGCAAGCAAATATTGCAGCTTCCATAACCCGGAAGCTTATCCTATTTTTGATAGCTACGTAGAAAAGGTTCTTCTGTATTACCAGAAAAAGGATGGCTTTTATTCTTTTTCCAAAGAGGACTTGAAGGATTATGGGAAGTTTAAGCATGCTATTTATGCTTTTCGAGATTATTATGGATTGAATCATTATACAGTGAAGCAACTGGACCAGTTTCTCTGGCAGTTTGGAAAAGACTACTTTTAATGACTCCTATCCAGTAGAGGAAAATAAAAATCCCCGTTCCTGTAAAAAGGAACGGGGATTTGTGTTTTTATGAAGCTCTGCTGTGGATCAGAAAATCAGGTTATGAGATGGTTTGCATCGTATCGGGCCGCAGGCCGGGAGCCTTCCTAAAGAGGCTGAGACCTGACCGCCGGCAGGGCCTTGTGAAGTTCACAGCAGTTGGTGGTACCAGTTGAAAGGATGGAGGTTACTCGTGGGTGCGGTTGGCGATCTCGTCGCAGACCTTCTGGATGAAGGCGTCCAGCTCCATGGTGGAAGTCTCGCCCTTGCGGTCGCGGACCGAGATGTTGCCGGCCTCGGCCTCCTTGGCGCCCAGCACCAGCATATAGGGCACGCGGTCCACCTGCTGGGCCTCGCGGATCTTGTAGCCGATCTTTTCGTTGTCGCTGTCCAGGACGACCCGGATGCCGGCGGCGGCCAGCTTGTCGGTGACCTCGCTGGCGTAGTCGAGGGTCTTTTCCGAGACGGGCAGGACCTTGACCTGGGTGGGGGCCAGCCAGGTGGGGAAGCGGCCCTTGGTCTCCTCGATCAGGTAGGCCATGAAGCGGTCGATGGAGCCCAGGATGGCGCGGTGCAGGACCACGGGGGTCTTTTCGGTGCCGTCGGTGTCCACGTAGGTCAGGTGGAACTTGGCCGGCAGGCAGAAGTCCAGCTGGCAGGTGGAAAGGGTGTACTCGGCGCCCACGGCGGGCTTGACGTTGACGTCCAGCTTGGGGCCGTAGAAGGCGGCCTCGCCGATCTCCTCGGTGAACTGGATGCCCAGCTCGGTCAGCACCTCCCGCAGGGCGGTCTCGGCGTGGTCCCACATGGCGTCGTCGTCGTGGTACTTCTTTTTGTCGTTGGGGTCCCGCAGGCTCAGCACGCAGCGGTAGTCGGTGATGCCAAAGTCCTTGTACACCTCAAAGATCAGGTCGCAGACGTTGGCCACCTCGCTCTTGATCTGGCTGGGCGTGACGAAGAGGTGGGCGTCGTTCTGGCAGAAGTGGCGGCCGCGCTCGATGCCCTTCAGGGTGCCGCTGGCCTCGTAGCGGAAGTCGTGGGCGATCTCGCCGATGCGGATGGGCAGCTGCCGGTAGGAGTGGGGCCGGTTGGCGTAGATCATCATATGGTGGGGGCAGTTCATGGGGCGCAGGACGTAGCTTTCGCCCTCCATCTCCATGGCGGGGAACATATTCTCCCGGTAGTGGTCCCAGTGGCCGGAGGTCTTGTACAGGTTGACGGTGCCCACGCAGGGGGTCATGACGTGCTGGTAGCCGCGGGCGCGCTCCTTGGCCTTGATATAATTTTCCAGCTCCTGCCAGACCACATAGCCGTTGGGCAGGAACATGGGCAGGCCGCGGCCCACCAGGTCGTCGGTCATGAACAGCTGCATCTCGCGGCCGATCTTGCGGTGGTCGCGGGCGCGGGCCTCTTCCTGCTGTTTTTCCCACTCTTCCAGCTCTTCCTGGGTGCGGAACGCCACGCCGTTGATGCGGGTCAGCATCTTGTTGGCCTTGTCGCCCTTCCAGTAGGCGCCGGACTGCTGGGTGATCTTGAAGGCCTTCAGGGCCTTGGTGTAGGTCAGGTGGGGGCCGACGCACATGTCGATATACTCGCCCTGCTGGTAGAAGCTGATGACCGCATCCTCGGGCAGGTCGCCGATGTGCTCCACCTTGAACTTCTCCTTGCGGTTCTCCATCAGCTGAATGGCCTCGGGCCGGGGCAGGATGAAGGCCTTGATGGGCAGGTTCTCCTTGGTGATCTTGCGCATCTCCTTTTCGATGTTGGCAAGGTCCTCGTCGGTCAGCTTGGTGTCGCCCAGATCCACGTCGTAGTAGAAGCCGTTCTCGGTGGCGGGGCCGTAGCCGAAGTCGGCCTCGGGGTACAGCCGCTTGATGGCCTGGGCCATGATGTGGGCGGCGGTGTGGCGCAGAACGTGCAGTTCCTCTTCCTTGGGGCACTCGGCAACGGTGCCGTCGTTGTAGATGATCTTCATCGCAGTTGTCCTTTCTCCAAAAATCCAAACAAAAAGGCGCTTCATCCCGCAGAAAGCCTACACGGGATGAAGCGCCGCTGTTTTGATTCCAGCCGGACCGCTCCACGGTTCCACCCGAATTGCGCCGCCCGCAGGCTGCGCCTCTCGCTGCGCTGTAACGGGCGCGCCCGGCAGAGGTTCGCCTCTGCGCTCCGCGGTGGTAGGGGGCGGCGCGTGCGCCGGGCTGCTTGCACCACGCCGCGCCTGCGGCGGCAGCTCTCTCTGGTGTGCCGTATGCCTGCCCCTGTTTGTCCGCATCCGGGAGGGCGTGGCCGCCCTCCGCCGCTTTGTCAGGATGAAACTACAGAGATTGTAGCACAGCTGCGGGAAAAATGCAAGCCGGGCGGGATATTTTGTATGCAAAACAGCCCCCGCCTGAGGCAATAGGCGGAGGCTGCTTTGCATGTGTGCATCTGGTAAAAGGAAAGAAAAAGAAGGAGAAAACCCGCGCACCAGCGCCCATGTGGCCGGGCGCACGCGCCGCTCGGGGAGCCCTCTATTCTCTCTGAACGGGGGTGCGTACTGCGGGGAGGAAAACAAAAAGCGCCGACAGACTTTGGTCTGTCAGCGCCTTTGCTTTCGACGAGCAAAGTATAACGCGGTTTGTGGGAAATGTCAAGGATCCAAAGCCGCTTTTGTAGAGCTTACCAGCTGTGCCAAAAAACAGGGGCTTTGTTTTGACAAAATGCCAAAAATCAGCGGTCGTCTGCGCTTTCGCGGCCGGGGTCGTCCTCCTCCGGCGGGAAGGAGGCGGCCCGCCACGGCCACAGGAAACCGCGTGCCTCGCGCTCGGCGCGCCGGCCGGCGCGGTGCTCGTCCCGCTTGGCCTCGGCCCGTTCCGCCCGCTCCGAGCGCATCTCCACCCGCAGCAGGATGCTCATCAGGGCGCGGGAGCCGAAGGTGGCCACCAGCAGCAGCACCGCGTCCAGGCTGGGCAGCAGGATGGTCTTGGAGACCTCGGCCGCCATCAGGAATTCCAGCGCGGTGATCAGGCCGGTGCTCATCTCCAGATGGTAGTCGTAGTCGTCGTGGAACAGGGCCACCCGCAGGTAATGCCAGGTGGTGCGCAGCAGGCTGATGACGATGATCAGCAGGCCGATCAGCTCGGCGATGCCGGAGATCAGCGGGACCGCGACGGAGAGGGCCGTCTCCATCCCGCGGTCCAGCTGCTCAAAAAGGTACAGCATGGGGACGGGCCTCCTTTCCGTGCCGGCGGGGGATCAGGCCAGCAGGCTCTTGACGTAGGCGGCCAGCTCCGGGTCCTTGCAGGCGGGGAAGAACAGCTCGCTGAAATGCTCGCCGGCCACGGCGCCCTTGACCAGGTCCTGATCCAGGCCCTTGAGGCAGTCGATCAGGGGGCGGAAGTTGTTGGCCCGGACGCCGTCCAGGATCTTCTTGTTCCGCTGCTCGGGCTCGCGGCGCTCCTTGGGATAGCCCTGGCCGTGGCCGAAGCCGAACAGCTTTTCAAAGATGTATTCCAGGTTCAGCTCGCCGCCCCAGCCAAAGCCTTTGGCAAAGGGCAGGGCCACGGCGTTGCCGTCGTTGACGTGGGCAAAGGTGTAGGCGTCCACGGGGTCCTCCACGTGGCCGCAGATGACGCCGGGGAAGCTGTTCAAAGCCAGCATGGCGCCCTCGCCGGTGCCGCAGCCGGTGACCACGTAGTCGGCCGCGCCGCCGTTCAGCAGGATGGCGGCCAGGATGCCGTTCTGGACGTAGGTCAGCTGGGCGGCGTCGCCGGCGGTGTACATGCCGTAGTTGACCACCTCGTGGCCCATGGGCTCGATGGCCTTTTTCAGGGCGTCCAGGATGATGCCGTTCTTGGCGGCCTGGCTGTTTTCGTTGATGAGTGCGATCTTCATAGGGTTTGTCCTCCGTTTCTGCCGGCGGCCGGGGCGGCCGGCCTGGTGATCCGATTCTTTTTAGAGTGTACCGGTTTTGGGCCGGAAAGTCAATGCAAAGCCCAAAAGAACCCCTCTCCTTTTCCAAGGGAGAGGGGCCAGCGTGTCGCAAAAGCGACACGCTCCAGGGGGGGACCATTTCTGCCCGCATGCGCGGGACAGAAATTCCTTCCCCCTGGCTCTCTTGCGTTTAGCCGATTTTCGCGGCGCGCCACGGTGGGCGCTTGCGAAAACCGGAGCGCTGCGCCAGCCGCGCCTTCACTGCTTCGTCCACTGGACGCGCTTGGCGCGGCTGCCCCCTGGGGACAAAATTGAGCACTGAACCGCGCACTCGCCGCAAAGCGGCTCGCACACTCTCAGCGCTCAATTTCCCTGTATGTGTCCCGTCCATCCGCACATGTCGGCTGGACGGGACTTTTTGGACAGGCCTTATGGAGATCATGCTTCCGGGGCGTAGAAGGGGCAGTCGATGCCCAGGGCGCACAGGTCCCGGTGGCTGTGCTGCCAGGGGCAGGCCGGGGTCTGACCGGCCTGGCGGGTGTGGTGGCGGCCGCCGCCGCAGCCGTGGCCATGGCCGTGGCAGCCGCCGTCGAGCGCGGCCTGCTCGCCGGGCTCGATGGGGGTGCAGCAAGCAGGCAGATGCAGAGCGGAACGATCCATAAAAATGCCTCCTTTGGATTTGCAAAAAGCCGCCGCGCTCAAGGCGCAGCGGCTCGGGTGAAACTCAGCTGAACAGGCGGAGCAGGGCATTGAAGAAGCTGCCCAGGTTGAAGCTGGCGTCCCAGCCGCCGTAACCGCCGGAGTGGCTGGTGTCGACGCTGGAGTGGCTGGTGTTGCCGCCCCAGCCCCAGCCGGGCCGGCCGGTGGTGACGGTGGTGTCGTAGCTGTCGTTGTCGGCGCCCCAGCCAAAGTTGATGGTAAAGCCGCTGAGCAGGTACTGGATGAAGGAGAGGATGCTGCCGCCGCCGTAGATCTCGGGCAGTTCGTTCTCTTCGATCATGGTGCAGTGGGCGGGCAGATTCAGACCGGAATGTTTCATAGTGGGGTTCCTCCTTACAGAATAACCGCTTGAAGCGCAGAAAAAGCGCAAAGTATGCTGTGTTTATTATACTGGAACCGGGGAGGCGCCCGCAAGGGGTATTCCCGGAAATGAAGTGAAATTTTTTCGTGTCAGGATGGTTTTGCATGCGCCCGGCTCATGCCGGGCCCGGAGGCCCTCCCCTTAAAAAAAGGACGTAACAAATGAAAAATCCTGGGCTTTGATTGACACACAGCCCCCCCTGTGATAGAATCAAACCATGATGAAAAGTATGCCGCAACGCCGGTGTATAAAAAAGTGAAGGAGGACATCCTATGTCTTGCAAGATCTCCCGCAGAAACTTTATGAGGTGCGCCGGCATAGGCGCGCTGGCACTGGCCTCGACCAGCCTCCTGGGCGGCTGCACCACATTTGACGCCGAGTATGGCCTGAACGATGCGGTCACATTCACGGACAAGAACGGCGGCAGCCTGACCCTGAGCATCACCCGGGCGGTGGAGATCGCCGCCGGCAGCCATGAGGACATGGCGGAGGATTACCGGCTGAACATCGACGAGACCCAGCGGTATGTATACCTGCACATGGAAGTGGTCAACAACACCGGCGAGGAGATCGAGCTGTACAACAAGCGCTACACCCTCGACTGGCTGGAGGGCTCCTACACCGACGAGAAGATCCGGGAACTGTTCTACGAGCCCAACAACGACGAGGACCTGCCCGACGGCACCCGCACCACCTACCCCAACGCCAACAATGTTGTGCGTGCCCCCACGGTGTTCTGGGCCTACAACAACGGCATGTACCTGAACGACGGCAAGTTCGGCGCAGTGTGCTACACCGGCACGGCCGGCGAGCCCCGGGAGGCCAATACATATGCGCAGATCCCCACCGGCAGCAGCTACATCGACTGCATCGGCCAGATCACCGAGAACCTGCAGACCCTGCGCGTCGTCTACCGCACCGCCGGGAAGGAAGTCAACTTCGTGATCTACCCCTCGGAATTCCAGTAAGCAGTTAACAGACTATCAAAAAGTCCCGACCGGATGACATGTGCATACGGTCGGGACACATACAGGGAAATTTGGCGCTGAGAGTGTGCGAGCCGCTTTGCGGCGAGTGCGCGATTCAGCGTCAAATTTTGTCCCCAGGGGGATACCAGGGGGAAGGAATTTCTGTCCCGCGTATGCGGGCA
>DXBJ01000013.1 GCA_019116585.1 Candidatus Faecalibacterium gallistercoris
ACCTGCTCGTTGACCGAATCAAACATCCCGGACAAGTTGCCCATGACCCCGCCGACCAGTATCTCCTTGAGCCACTCGGTGATTTTCTGGAGTACCTTGTCCACGGGCCGCCCTCCTTAGCCCATCAGCGGGAAGCGGGACAGCAGGCTCATGAGGGACGCGAGAAACTGAAAGAGCGCAGTTGCAACAGAAAAGAGTTCCATATTCGTTTTCCTCCTGTGTGTGAATGAAAGTTGAGTGATGAAGCGAGTTTAACCCACCTGCCAGCGCGCCGCGGGCTGAATGTGGAAGCCCTATTCTGTGGGCGGCAGTTCCCGCTTGGGGCGCTGGGTGGGGATGTGTTAGAGGGTTACGCTATCTGGCCTGCTCAGCCAAACAGGCCGCTCAGCAGGGGCACAAGGGTGGTGCCGATGAGGGCAACACCGCCGCCGGCCATGAGCTGCTTCATGCCCTGGCTCTTCGAGCCAGGGTTGTCGGATCCATACCCTTCCAGCAGGTTGACGCCGCCCCACACGCCGAGGCCGGCGCCCAGAGCAACAACGAGGGTCTGAAGGACTTCGATTGCGCTATTAAAAAATTCCATGGTGATCTCCTCCTTAAAATAAAGAGCTTGCGGCCGGTCGGATACACACCTGAAATCTCGTTTTTTATAGCTGCTGGCCGCAGCGAAGGCTGATTTGCCGGTGTATCCTGGGGCCTGGGGTAAATAAAACGCCCTCCCAGAGCAGGGAGAGCGGAACGACTATTTACGGCCCGTTTACTCCCAACGGGCCTGTTCTTTCTCCCAATCTATGGTGCCTTTTGGGAGAAATGTTTTTATGGTGAGTCGGCGTCCACCACATCGTACATGTCCGACGGTTTGAGTTTGAGGCGGCGGTCAAGGAACTTCTCGATGTCAAAGAGGTTCTTCTTGTCGTAATCTCCCGTCAGCTTGTAATTGGGGTGTTGGGTCAGGTCGTACTTATTCGAGAGGAAAGGCCGGACGCCCCGTAACTGCAGGATGCACTTGCCGCCGTCCATAACAGCCAGCTCATCCCGGCTCATGAGTTCGTGACCCGTCTTTTGGTACGATGTGCCAAAGGACGGGCTGTTACCGCGGGTGTCCGATGTGTTGTAAAGGTCGATTGTCTCTTTCCCAAGTGTGGCTGCCAGCTCTTTGAGGGTGGTATTTTCCGAGCCGCCGAGGAATATTTGGCTGTCCATGTTCCCGATGATGGTGTCGGCATTGTCTTTGTACAGTGCTTTCAACTGGCTCTGTGCCTGTAAAACCAGACAAGCCGAAATCTCCCGGCTGCGGATGGTGGCCACCAGCTTCTCCAGGTTCGGTATCTGCCCGATGTTGGCACATTCGTCGATCAGGCACCGCACATGGACCGGCAGCCGCCCGCCGTACACATCGTCGGCCTTTTCGCAGAGGAGGTTGAACAGCTGGGTATACACCATGGAAATCAGGAAGTTGAAGGTGCTGTCGGTGTCCGACATGATGAGGAACAGCGCTGTTTTCCGGTCGCCCAGGGTGTCCAGTTCCAGCTCATCGTAGGCGGTAATTTCTCGCAGTTCCGCGATATCGAAGGGGGCCAATCTGGCACCGCAGGAAATCAAAATCGACTTTGCGGTCTTGCCCGCCGCCAGCTTGTAAAGACGATATTGCCGCACCGCAAAGTGGTCGGGCTTCTCTTTTGCCAAGTCCTCGAACATCAGGTCTACCGGGTTTTGAAACTCCTCGTCATCCTCTCGCACTTCCATGATGTTGAGAAATTCCAGCAGGGTGGCGAAGTTTTGTTCCTCCTCCGGGGCCTCATAGTGGATATAGGCAATAAGCGACGTAAGCAAGAGCTTTTCCGCCTTATCCCAGAAGGGATCACCGCCTTTTCCCTCGCCGCGGGTGTTGGTCATGAGGGTCGTCACCAGTTTCAAAATGTCCTTTTCTGAGTGGATATACACGAACGGATTATAATGCATCGACTTTTTGAAGTTGATGGTGTTGAAGATTTTGATGCGGTAGCCTTTCTTCAAAAAGGCGTTGCCGACCTCCAAAACTGTGGTGCCTTTCGGGTCTGTGAGGACATAGGAACTATGCATTTGCAGGAGATTGGGCTTGATCCAGAAGCGGGTCTTGCCGCTGCCGGACCCGCCTACGATCAGCACATTTTTATTGCGAGCAGTCTTGGGGTCTTTGGGGCGGCTGGACATAGTGAGGCGTTCGGTCTGGGTCAGGATGATGTTGTCCTCAAACTTGGGGGCCACATACGGCTCGATGTCCTTGGCATTGCCCCAGCGGGCCGAGCCGTACTCGCTGCCGTGGCGGTACTTCTTGGCGTTCTTGCCTTTCAGGTAGACCGCCAGCCGCAGTCCCACGCCGCAGCACAGGCCAACAGCCAGGTCCAGCGGGTGAAAGCTGGGCACGATGCGCCCCAGCGCCCCCGGCAGAACTCCCATCAGGGACATCATCTTTTCGGAAAAGTCAGCCCCGACAGCCAGCCGCCAGGCATAACCCAGATTGGTGGCGTAAAGGCCCATCAGGACATAGGGCAGGTTCAGGAGTACAAGGCGTTTGGTGTTTTGGTTCATCGCTCACCACGCTCCTGCTTCTTTTCTTTCATCCGGCCGGGCACCAGCTCAGTAGCCAGGGCCTTGAACTGCTGCAAACGCTCCAGAACACTGGGGCGTTTTTCTTTCTGGACCAGCTTGGCGGAGTAATCCTTGAAGGCGGCAGTCAGGGTATCGGCATCCCGCGCCTTGAAAAAAACCAGATACCGCGGCGGATCGTCATGGTTTTTGGTAATGGCGTAGTCCACACCGTACTTGTCCAAAATCTGCTTGAAATCCCGGATGCCGGTTTTCTCAATCTCAATGTTGGTGGCCCCCTGGTCCTGCCGCAGCAGCTGCTTGACGCTTTGCTTGCCCACCGGTTTGCCGTGCACCTTGCCCGCCCGCCATTGCAAGAACTTACGGGCTGCCGCCAGGATCGTCCGGCCCGTCAGCTTGGTGGTGCTGATGGCGAAATTGATCGTTCTGTTCTCCACATCTTCCTGCATGGGTTTCACCGTCCTTTCCAGCCTGCATCAGAGCTGCGATGAAAAAGCCGAACCAGGCGCCCGCCGCAAAAAATACCGCGCTCGTCCACATGGTCAGTCCAGCCGGATGGCGATAAAGCTCTCACCACCCTGCATCAGGATGACGCTGTGCTCCTCCAGGAACTCGGCCAGCTGATACAAGTCCGCCACCTGAAGGGAGACGGTGTAGCCGTCCCGGTCGATGCGGAAAAAGACCATGGGGCCGACGAGATAGGATTCCTCTCCAATGTCCATGACCTGTTCCGGGCAGTAGCTCATCAGGATGGGCAGGCCGGGAATGCCGTACAGCAAATCGGCCTCGTCGAAACAAGGGAGGTAGTCAGAAGCGTCCTCCAGTCGGATGACCGAGAGAGGCATCTCGGGGCCAGCCGTTGCCAGATAGAGGGGGCGCGCCGACACGGGCGGGCTGCTGTCTGCCAGCAGGCTGTTCAGGATGGTCTCGATGGCGCAGACCTTCTCATAGGTCTGCTGTGCGAGGGTGGGTTTCGTTTTGTTCATAGGCGATTCCTCCAAATTTGTTCTTTGTGTTTTGTGACTTATGCCAGCAGGTCAGCGTTCCTGGCTGCGCTGGCGCTTTTTCTGCCACTGCTCCAGCAGTTTGATGATGGTGTCCTGCATTTGTTTGGGCGTGTAAGATTTGGGGAAGTATTTCCGCAGCACCTCGTTTTTGATGGTCACGCGGTCCATTTCGGCCTTCTTTTCCTCTCCCATGATGTCGAAGATGGCATCGTAGGTGCACTTGCCCTCCTGGCTCAGCTTCTTGATGCGCTGGGCCTGGGAAAGGGACGGTGCGTTCTGGGTATCCTGCATGGCCTCCAAAAAATCCCGCTGTTCGGCAGCTGTCAGGTAGGACAGCTCCACAGCGGGATTGAAGGAGATTTTCTTTTGGTCCACCAGGTCCAGCAGTTCCGGGATGAGGTTGGTGAGGCGGATGAAACGCTGGACTTGTCTACCACTTTCATCACTACTTTTTCCCACCAAATCAGCTGCTTCCAACTTCCCGACAACTTGTCGGGAAGTTAAATCTGACCTGGCACCTTGATTTTTTATGGCTTCCAGCTTCATTTTGTAGGCAAACGCCCGTTCGCTGGGCAGGATGTGTTCGCGCTGCAAATTGCTGTCCACCATCCGTATCACCGCCTCATCGTCGCTCATGTTCCGCACGATCACCGGTAAAGTCGTCAGCCCGGCCAGCTGGGCCGCGTGCTGCCGGCGGTGCCCCGATATGATCTCGTAACCTCCTTCCGGCCGGGGACGGGCAATGAGCGGAGCCAGCACCCCGAACCGTGCCACGCTCTCCACCGTCCGCTGCATAGCTTCATCGTCCAGGACCTTGAACGGATGGTTTTTGAAGGGATGCAGCTCGGCGATGGGGATTTGCTGGATCTGCTCGCGGTTGGGTTCCGTTGAGATAACTTCACTTTTTTGCTCTGAAATGATTCATCACCTCCTGTTATGAAGTGACTTTTGTCAAGAGATAAATGCCGTATCCAGCAAACTTTTTCTTGACTGTCACATTTGTGTGATCTGTCAGCATCTGAAAGGAGCTCTGATTTAACAGTTCCCGGCATGTGGCCACTCTGTTATTCGTGGATTGGTTACCGACAGGCTAATGGTTCCGCCGAGAGCTCTGCGATCTAAAAACGTGGATCACCGAAGGGCCAACATAGGAGGAACGCAGATAGCTCGAACCTTACAGGGATCACAGCCCCTTACAGATACTGACAGATATTCAATTGTTTTTGTCCTGGCAGCTGGCTGCAGTTTACTGCTGATTGCTGCCTGATTACGATTTACATCCAGGACGGATGGCTGTCAGGGGCCGCGCAGCGGTGCATTTTACCCTTGACTGACAGCCGGACCTGATGTATCCCCCTTTGGGCGGATGCTGATGTTTCCTGTCATCATGCCCCAGATGAAGCATGCAAGTTCTCTTGCCACAGCTGCCACTGCCACATTCTTCTTCTTGCCATGGCGGATCATTTTATAATACCTGCTTCGAAGCCGGGTATTCGCTTTATCGGCGTATGCAATCACCTCAGCAGGCTGTCCGCTTTGCCTTGCCCGGAGTTCTTTGGACTTATGTCCGATGGCTCCTTTACAGATGCCTTTTGCAGCTTCAATTAACAGACAACGCAAATGTGTATTTCCTGCTTTGGATATCCCAAGCCGGTTCACGTTGTCTGAACTGGAATGCTCTCCAGGTGCCAGTCCCAGGAATGCCGCATAGGTATTCCCCTTAGCGAACCGCTTAAAATCTCCGGTTTCCACAATCAGGGACAGCGCCGTATGCGTACGGATCCCCAGAAAGCAGCCCAGCTTTTTTGCATTCTCCTGATAACGGGCTTCGGAAGCGATTTCTTCAATCCGCTTATCGTAATGCTCGATTTTTGCCTCCTGTTCCTCACAGGATGCCAGGTACTCGTCCAGCGTTTCCCGATACATCGGATCCAATTCCAGTTTCTTCAGCCAGGTGACATGCTTAATGGTCCATTTTGTCCCGCTGTACTGTTGTCCGTGCCGAAGGACAAACGCATTGATCTGCTGCTTCAGCTTCTTAAGTGCCAGCTTGTGATCATCTCTCATACGGAGATACTCTTTGACAGCATCGTCTTCGCCGGTAGGGATATAAACCGGATGGTAACCGCCGTAACACAGGCACTGTGCAATCAGACGGGCATCACGTTTATCCGTTTTGATCCGCTTCCCCTGCTGGGTAAGCATGGTTGTTGGCGCGAGTATGACACATTTGACCCCGGCGCCTGTAAGCTGGTGGTAAAGGGTATAGCCGAGGCAGCCAGCCTCATAACCGCATTCAATAGAATAATCATCGCAGAAACCGAGTTTCATCTTCAGGGATTCAATGAAGCAGATGACTTCTTTGTAGTCCGGGGCGACCTGTACTTCCCCGAAGATCCGGTCTTCTGCCCCGATCGTGGGCTCCATTGCACATAAAGTGTAATTTTTACTATGGACATCCATGCCGATTTTGATTATTCTATTCATAGGTGGCCTCCTTTTGTATGCGGTAATCCCTGTTACCATTGTTGTTGTCAAACTCCAGTATACAGGTAAATCCACGTTGCTACAAATGTGGGGTCACTTCATATTATCTAACAGAAAAGGCCCGGAGAAAACTCTGGGCCAAACTTTTATCCTGTTTTGAAATCGTGCTGCACCCGGGCAGCATAGGAACTGTGCATGGTCATGGGGGCGTTGTAGAGGGTCGCCAACAGATACTGCCGCATATTCCGCACCTGAGTGGTGTTCTCTTTGAGGCACATGAGGACAAACCGCAGATGGTCGCCGTTCAGTTTCATGAGCTGAGCCTTCACCACCTCAGCGGGCTTGTCATCGCCCGCAATACGAATAAATTTGCGCTTGCTGCACACCGTGTCCACCAAAAGATCCAACATCTCCCGCAGCATGTCCTCATCATCGGGATGGCCTGCAATCAGAGCATCGAAGCCAAGCTGCCGGGCAAAATATTCCTGATGCAGGGTGCGGTCATCTTTCCCTTCGGATTCCGTTCCGGCGGCCACGTCCGAAAGGAAAGGATCAGTCTCACTCAAGTCAGTATAGTTCTTATCAGTCTTATTACCGTGTCCTTTCGACACATCATGAACTGTACTTTGGACACTCACAGAAGTGTCATTCGGACACTTCAAGAAGTTTCCTTCGATGAAGTTCTTCACATAAATCAGGTTGGGCTTTCCAAGCCCCTGACGCCGGCGCTCAATCAAACCGGCTCCTACTTCCAGTTCGCGCAGAAGGCCGACGGCCTTCTTGTTGCCGCAGGCAAGGCTTTCCATGATTTCTTCCACTGTGAACACAATATACACCCGGCCTTGCTCATCCAGCCAGTCGTTCCGGGCGGACAGACTCATCCGGTCCAGCAGCAAACCGTAGAGGACTTTGGCGCCGGTGGAAATACTGCGAAAGGCCGGGTCAGTGAACAGCGCTTTGGGAATACGGTAAAAAGCAAACTGTTCCGCCTGGGGGCCATAAAAGTAGTCGGGCATGGCGTCACCTCCTTAATATGGGGGATTGGGGGAGGGGAGAGAATAGAAAAGCACACCTTTCATCCATAGCGAATGACAGGTGTGCTCGGAATTGCTGCTTTCCAAAATCCTATATACGAGTAGCGGTTTTGGTAGGTGACTTTTTTCACCTACCGTTTCACCTACGAAGGGGCAGTTTGGAGAGTAAAAGAGGCCAAAAGATACGTCAAATTATGTGAAGAACGGCCAATAAAACGATATGTAATTTGTAGTTATTGCACAGGAAAAATAGCATTTCAGCACAATGTACTTTCTCATAACCGCTTGGTCCCGGGTTCAAGTCCTGGCTGGCCCACCAAACAAGAAAAATCCGAACCTTTTTCCTGTAGGAGAAGGGTTCGGATTTTTTGGTTTCTTTGTTTCTCTGGATTCAGCTCCGTTTCCGGCTGCGGCCGCCGGTCTCGCCCCGGGCCAGCTTTTGCAGCCGGGGCTTGTCCAGGACGGTCAGGCCGCCCCGCCACAGCTGGACCAGCCCTTCCTGGGCGAAGTATTTCAGCATCCGGCTGACCACCTCCCGGGCCGAGCCCATATACCGGGCGATCTGGTCGTGGGTCATGCGCAGGTCGGCCCCGCCGGTCTTGGCCAGCTCGTCGGTCAAAAAGATGGCCAGGCGGCGGTCAGCGCTCATGAACAGGATCTGCTGCATGGCCCACATGGTCTCGGAGTAGCTCTCGGCGGTCATCTGGTAGGCGTAGCAGCGGACGTAGATGTTCTCGTCCATCACACGCTTGAAGGCGCCGGCGCCGATGCAGTAGGCCTCCACCGGCTCTTCCGCGTCGATGTGGACGTCGAAGGTGACGGCGTCCAGCACGCAGGAGGCCGATAGGATGCACACATCCCCCGCAAACAGCCGGTACAGGGTGACGTCCCGGCCGTCCTCGCCCAGCAGGTAGGCCCGCAGCTGGCCCGAGCGCAGCAGCAGGATGCCCACGCAGTTCTCGGTGGGGCTGTGGACGTGGGCCCCCTTGTCGTAATGGACCGGCCGGGCGAACCGGCACAGAAAAACCTGCTGCGCATCGGTCAGCTTGTCCCAGAAGGGGAAGCTGCAGGCAAGGCAGCCTTTGTCCGCCGCCTCCTTACGCTCCATAAAAACCACCCTTCCGCAGGGCTTTGGCGGCCTCGCTGCCCGCCATGGCCCCTTCGTACACCGCTTTGGCCACCTGCAGCAGCCCGCCGGTGCAGTCGCCCGCGGCAAACAGCCCGGGGACGGTGGTCATCATGTGCTCGTCCACCACGATCCGATTGCCGTCCACTTCGGCCCCCATCTTGCGGGCCAGGGCGGTGCTGCCCGCCACCCCCAGAGCTACGAATACGCCGTCCAGCGGCAGCTCTCTGCCGCCGGCCAGCCGGACGCCGGTGACTTTGCCGGCCTCCTCGCCCAGGATGGCCTCCACCTTTTCGGTGCAGAGGGCGATCTCAGGGGGGAACTCCGCCGTCAGGGGAGCCCCGCCGGTGAGCAGGGTGACGCTTTTGGCCAGGGGCAGCAGGGCGGACGCCTCGTGCAGGGCATATTCGCCGCTGCCCAGGACGGCCACGTCCTTGCCGCGGTAGAAAAAGGCGTCGCAGGTGGCGCAGTAGCCCACGCCGTGGCCCTCCAGGGCCTTCAGGCCGGGGATGGGGGGCGCGGCACGGGAAGCGCCGGTGGCCAGGATGACGGCGTCGGCAGGGTAATCCCCCGACAGGGTCTCCACCGTCAGCTTGTCGGTAAAGGTCAGGCCCACGGCCTCCGCCTCCACGAACTGCACCCCCACGGCTTTGGCGCCCTCGATGCCCCGGCGCTCCAGCTCGGCCCCCGAGACGGGGCCGGGCACGCCGTAGTAGTTCTCGATGCCCTCGGCCCGGGCCAGTGCGCCGGGCCCACGGGTCAGGACGGTGGTGTCGATGCCGGCCCGCGCCGTATACAGGGCGGCGGACACCCCCGCCGGCCCCGAACCAATGATTACAACCTTTGCCATAGCGCTTTCCTCCCGTGTCGTTCCGTTTTGTCTTTCTTACAGTATCTCACATTTCGGCGCCGGATTCCGTGACCGGCTTACAAAGCCTCGGCTCGGCCCAGGCCAGCAGCTCCCGGACCGACGCGGCGTCGCCGGCGTAGGGCCAGGCCGCCAGCATTTTGTCCAGGGCTCTGCGCCGCCGGGCGGCTTCCTCCGTTTTGCCGGCGGCCAGCGCCTCCCCGTAGAGGACCAGCGCCATGCCGGGATGCGACTTCATCTGCTTGAGGAAGGCCCGCAGCTGTTTTTCCTGCAGGGCGGCCAGGCCGGCCTCGGTCTGGCCCTCCGTCAGCTGGAAAAACGCCTGATCCACCTCAAGGGAATACCGGTGGACCGCCGCCAGCCGGGCCTCGCTCCCCAGCAGCCTGGCCCGGAGGGCGGCGGCGTCCTCATACCGCCCTTCGTCCAACAGGCGGCTGTAGCGGCAGACCCACACCGCCCCTTTCAGGGGGTCGTCGGGGCCGGCGCCGCCCGGCAGCTCGAACCATTCGGCGGGCAGGTCCTTCAGCCGCCGGCCCTCGATCTGGGCCGCGTTGATGGCCAGCTGGGCCCAGATGGCCCGCTGGGCGGCTTTGTCCCCCCGCAGGCAGAGGGCGTTGTAGCCGTCGTTGGGCATCCCCTGGATCTTCAGCGGGATGCCGTTGACAAGGCCCAGGTACAGCCCCAGCATCGCCCAGACCCCCCAAAGCCCGGCGGCCAGAGGCGTTTTCTGCCAGCACAGACATGCCCCCAGCCCGCAGAGGGCCGCCGACAGCAGGTTGGCCGCCGGCCCGCCCAGATTGTACAGCAGGGAAGGGAAACCCTCCTCCCGCCAGGGGGGCGGGGCCAGCAGGCACTGGCCCCCGGTGCCCGCCAGCTGGTAGCGGCAGAACTGCAGTCTGCCGTCCTTTTTCAGCAGCATGACGCTGCCGATGCGGAAGGACACGAACCCGTACCCGGTGGCGAGCCCCGCCGCCAGGTGCCCGCCCTCGTGCAGGACGATCTGGACCAGGACGCCCACCGCAGCCGCCGCCAGCAGGACCAGCAGCTGCCAGCCCGCCAGATCCGCATGGTCCGCCATCCAGGCGCCCAGCCACCCCGCCCCAAAGCCCAGGGCCATCATCAGCAGGACGGTCAGGACGGCGGCAGGGGAGGGGAGTCTGCGTTTTTTGTTCGGTCGGTTCATAGCGGCCTCCTTTGAAAACGATCTTGTCTGCCCCCATCATACCGCACCCCGCCCCAAAAAGCAAGGGAGGGCATTTCCCGGGGAAAGGTTTTGTGCTATACTGGGGTGGAATCATCCAAGGAGGCCCGTATGAACAAGAAAAAGATCCTCTTCATCACCACCGGCGGCACCATCGCCAGCGTGCGCACCCCCCAGGGGCTGCGGCCGGTGCTGTCCAGCGAGGAGCTGCTGGCCCATATGCCGGCCCTGGCCCAGCTGTGCCAGCCGGACACCCTGGCCCTGTGCAGCATCGACAGCACCGACATGAGCCCGGCCCTGTGGCTGGACATGGCCCGGGCCATCGAACAAAATTACAGCCGCTACGATGGTTTCATCCTCTGCCACGGCACCGACACCCTGGCCTATACGGCGGCAGCCCTGAGCTACCTGGTGCAGAACGCCGACAAGCCCATCATCCTGACCGGCGCCCAGCAGCCCATCTCCGGCGAGATCACCGACGCCAAAAAGAACCTGTGGGACAGCGTCCTGTGCGCCCTGGACTCCGGCAGCCGGGGGGTGATGGTGGTGTTTGGGGGGTTCGTGATCGCGGGCACCCGGGCCAAAAAGAACAAAACCATCAGCTACGACGCCTTTGCGTCGGTCAATTTCCCCCATCTGGCCCAGGTGCAGGGGGACCGGCTGGTGCGCTACATCGAGACGCCGCCCCCCGCGGGGCCGGTGCAGTTCAGCCACGGGCTGGACGAAAAGGTCTTTCTGCTCAAGCTGACGCCGGGGATGGGCCCCGGCCTGCTGGGCGAGATCTTCCGCCTGTACGACTGCGTCATCGTGGAGAGCTTCGGGGCAGGGGGGCTGCCCCAGTCCCTGATGGAGGGCTTTGCCCGGTGCCTTGGGCGCTACGAGGAGACCCGCAAGGTGCTGATCCTGACCACCCAGGTGACCTACGAGGGCAGCGACGCCGGCATCTACGAGGTGGGCCGCCGGGTAAAAGACCGCTTCGATTTTCTGGAGGCGCACGATATGACCATAGAAGCCGCTGTGACCAAAAGCATGTGGCTCCTGTCCCAGCCCTGCGCCGGCTTTGCGGAGCTGCAGCGCCGGTTTTACCAGCGGATCAACTTCGACACCTTTTTTCACTGAGAGGGGGCGGGGCGGATGCCATCCTGTTCGCCGTTCTGGTATACGGTCGACACCATGCAGGCGCTGCATGGGTACGACTACCACGCGTTTGAGCTGTTCGGCCCGGTGCACCTGTTCTGGCTGGGGCTGTGCGCCTTTTTGTGCGCCGGGGGCTCGGTCCTGTTCCGCCGCCTGGGGCCGGCGGGCCGGCAGCGGGTGCTCCGTGTGCTGACCCTCCTGCTGCTGGCCGACGAGCTGCTGAAGGACGTCTCCTCCCTGGCCACGGGGCAGTTCGTGTGGGCTTTTCTGCCGTTCCATTTGTGCAGCATCAACCTGTTCGTCTGCGTCTGGTACGCCCTGCGCCCCCACACTCTGGCCGCCGAAGTGCTCTACGCCCTCTGCCTGCCCGGCGCGGCGGCGGCCCTGCTTTTCCCCTCCTGGCAGGCCCTGCCCTTGTGGAACGTCATGCACCTGCACTCCAGCACCGTCCACACCATGCTGGTGCTGTTCCCGGTGCTGCTGCTGGCGGGAGGCTTCCGCCCCGACGTCCGCCGCCTGCCCAAGGTATGCGCCGTCTTTGGCCTGGACCTGCTGGCCGCCGCCCTGGTCAACCACCTGTGCGGCACCAATTTCATGTTCCTGCGCGGCTCTTACGGCAACGCCGCCCTCGGCCTGATCGAGCAGGTCTTTGGCGCCGGCCCGGGCTACCTGGCCGGGCTGGCCCTGATCGTCTGCGCCGTCTGGGCGGCGCTGTACGCGCCGTGGGTCTTCGCCGGATGGAGGAGCAAGAAAAGGCATTGAATCGTTGTTAAAACGGCCCCTTTTGCTGTACGGTTTCAGCAGAAGGGGCCGTTTCCCGTTTGAAGCCCCCTCGGGGGGCGCGCCCGCAGGGCGCAGGGGGTACATCTATGGGCGGCGGGTGGGATTCGATCAAAACAATGCGGGGGCCAGCCTTTACAGCCGACCCCCGCAGAGGGACCCTATCTTTCGTGACGCAAAAGTTCTTTTGTTTTGGTGCGATCAACAACAGAAGGAATAATTGGTGTTTTACTCCTTATTTGTCGTCACAGTAAAGGGTGGTGCCAAACCGATAAGCGTCTCTAGGACTTACCGGCTCCTATATCAATCCCAGTATGGTGCAGCCGGGACCGTTATAAGTAGATTCAACGAGGCAACGCTTCTCATTTGTCGTTATTGGTCACTTTGGTGGGGGTCTGAGTCATAGTAAAAGCAACAACATAACTCTCGAAATCACCGCTCAGGTTAGTGACCTTGGTGCAAGCAATGCTACCGGTATAAGCATAACGGTAGGGAACACCCTCCTCACCAACAGCAGGCATATATTTGCCCTGAATCAGACCGTCGACATAATCAGCAACAAACTCCGCAACACCTTCTTCAGTGTAGCTGCCATCAACAACAAAAATGTCAGCGGCAGTGGTCACAGAAGTAGCCGTATCCCAAAAAAGTTCCTTGCCAAACACCATGCTGTTGTCACGGTCAATACCCAGCAGGTGACGCATATCCCTAGCGTCAGTCACAAAGACATGGCCTGCGCCCATATTAAAGGTCATCAGGTTCCAACTGTCGATGGTAGGTGCAACCTTTGCCAGGACACCATTCAAGGTAGCATCATTGGTAAAGGTAATAACATTCTTCTGCTCATCACTCAGCAAGTCGTTAACAGAAGCAGCAAAAGTATCATCAACGGGATCAACAACAGGGGGAACTTCCTCCTCGTTGCCATTGCTTGCAGTGTCACAAGCGGTCAGCATGCTGACGGCCATGATGCCGGCCAGCATCAGAGAAGCAATCTTCTTGAGTTTCATAATGATTTTTTCCTCCTTATGGTGTATAAAAGATAGAGACCCAAAACAGGCTGAAAGGAAGGTCCTTTCCTTTCAAAGGCATTATAGCATACCCCCCCGGTGTCAAGGCCCGATTTACTATTTTTTGGTTTTTGCTTTCTTTTCGTTACTTTGGGAGGAAGTGTGAAGTGTATGTTTGGATTGTTTATGCGGTGATTTTGTATGTTTATTCTTTTTGTGTTGGTGCGTCGGGTCAGCTTTGCGCTCCCCTCTCCGTCCCAGCGCAGAGTGCTGGGACACCGCAAAGCGCCTGAGATAGGAGCAAAAAAGCGCCCGTTTCCGGGCGCCTTGCACATTTGTATATTTTTTGTGAAAAAGAATAACGGCGGCCGCCGCAAAAAAACGAACCGCCCCCATTGCCGGAAAGCAGCGGGGGCGGCTGTACTGTTTTGGGTGGGGTTGGCGAATGGATACGCCTCAGCCCTGCGGTTCGGCATGGCCGGCGGCAGGGCCCGCCTTGTCGGGGGCGGCCTTGCGGGGCGGCAGCTGCAGCTCGGGCATCAACTCGTTGTTGATGACGGTGAGCATTTCTTCCAGTTTGTTCACGTCCTCGGGCGAAAAGCGCTCGCGCACGCGCTCGATGACGGTGTGCAGGTAAGAATAGCTGATGCTGTAGTAGTCAATATACTTTTGGGTGGGGCGCAGATGATATTCCCGCCGGTCGGTGGTGGACTGGATCTTTTCCACATAGCCCTTGCGGACCAGGCTGCCGATCTTGTAGGCAGCGTTGGGTGTCGAGATCTGCATCATGCGGGAGAACTCGGCGATGGTGGGCTCGCCCAGCGCCATGATGCCCTCCATGCAGAAGGACTCGACGGTGGTCAGCGTGGCCTCCCGCGTGGCGAACCTGTGGAACACTTTCTGGTAAAAATGCAGTTTGAACTTGGTGTAGACAGACTGGAACGCATCCTCCAGCATGGGCTCTCCCCCTTTCTGAGTAGGTCTACTGGTTGTATTATATCACAACTTTGAACAAAGGGAAAGCCCTTCCCGGCAGAAAGTGCGTTTATTGGACAAAATCCGGCCTTTTTCAGGCCGCAAAGCCGGTGGTGGCGGGGCTGCCCTCGTAGGTAGCGCCGTCGGCGCGGTAGTAGCGGGTCTGGGCCGAGCCGTCCTCGAGGGTGTAGACCACCCGGTAGACCTGGCCTTCTTCCACCGGGTTCAGGTAGTTGCTGCAGGGCAGGACCTCGCCGGTGGCGGGCAGGGCCCGGGCCGCCTCATAAGCCCCCTCCACCAGCCAGAAAGCCCGGGACCGGTACCCCGGCGCCAGGCCGGTCAGGTCCTGTTCGCCCAGGCAGACGGCGGTGTAGTCCACGCCGCCCAGCGCCACCAGCTCGATATCCCCGGCCCGGGTGTAGCTGACGCCGGCGGACAGGTTGCGGGCCTGCAGGGCCGCGCCGTACTGCTGGCGCAGCTGGCCCGCCATACAGGGCACCGTGCCGGTGTTGTAATCCATGGCATACAGGTTGGAGTGGGCCGACCCGGTGATGACCATGACGCTGGCCCCCATGGGCAGAGACTCAAAGATGCGGGCCAGATTTTCGGCCATGATGTTTTCCCGGTAGACGTCGTCGCCGGTCTTGTAATACTGCTTGCCCTGCTCGATCACCCGCTGGGCCTCGTCCCAGTCGGCCGAGCCTATCTGCCCGGTCAGCGCCAGGCCGATCAGGTAGCGGGTGCCGGTGGTGTTGTACTGGTGGCCCACGTCAAACCCGTGAAAGACCGTCTCGGGGTATTGTTCCTTGATGGACTTGTAAAAATCCCAGATTTTCTGGTCGTGCATGAGGGTACCTTCCAAATCCTCAAACAGGCGGCTGAGGATGGCGTCGTCCTCCGCCTTCATCCACAGGTTCATGAACTGGGCCGTGTAGGAGGGCACCTCGATCAAAAGGTCCCGCATCCCCAGCTCATGGTAATACCCGTCCCAGGCGGCCAGCTCCTGCTCGAGGCAGGCGGGGTCGGCGTGGGTCTCGCCGTACAGATAGATGCGGCCGGTCTGGGCCGCCGCCGCGCCGGGCGCGGCCAGCGCCAGCATCAGCACCAGCGCCGCGAACAAACTTGCCAGCTTTTTCATGGGGGACCTCCTTTTCTGTTGTGTGTCTGCCGTTTATTCTTCCACGGTGAAGCCCGCCGTCACCGGCGTCCTGCCCTGCTCCGGGTCGTCCGCACGGTAATAGCGGCGCTCCACCGTTCCGTCCTGCAAAGTCGTGTCGATGCGGAACACCTCGCCCTTTTTCCTTCCTTCTTCTATTGGAAAACCCTCCCCGGCCGCATGAAGGGCCGGCGGGCGGGGCAAGCTAACCCATACCGTCAAGCGAAAGGGGGCGTGTCGCCGCGCCGGATTACAGAGAGCTTTACCTTGAGATGTTCCGCGCCAGCGAAGCGGCCATCCGGCTGCTGACCGAGGCGCAGGCCCGCGCCGAGGAGGCGTATCTGGCGGCCGAACCGCCGCCCCTGGCCCTGCCCGGCCGGGAAGAGCCGCCCCTCCCCAAGGGCGGCCCGCCCTGCTGAGGCCAGCGGTCAGCCCCGCTTGGCCTCGGCTTTGGCAAGGAACTTCGCGTCGTTGATGATGACCCGCTCGTGGACGCCCTGGCCCACCGGGCCTTTCTCGTCCCGCATGGCGACGGTGAAGGTCAGCTTGCGGCCTTCTACCGCGATCAGCTCGCTGTCACAGATGACGTGCATCCCCACCGGGGTGGGGGCGGTGTGCTCCAGCGAGAGTTTGGCGCCCACCGTGCTGCAGCCCGGCTCCAGTTCGGGGGCCACGCTCCGCCAGCAGGCTTCCTCCGCCAGGGCGGCCAGGGCCGGGGTGGCGAATACCTCCAAAGTGCCGCTGCCCATGGCGCGGGCGGTGTTTTCGGCGGTGACGGCCGCAGCGGCCTGGCCGCGGATACCAGCTTCCAGCATAATCATTTCCTCCTTGATGGGGGCCGTGCTCTGGCGCGGCCTCTGTTTTTTATAGCATAGCACATTTTGCGGCCCATTGCATCCCTTTTGGGCAGAAAAGCAGGGGAGAAAAAGTTTGTTTCATCTTACCGAAAATTTTTTCAAACTCCCTCTTGACTTTGGCGCACCGGGTGTTATAATGAACACATGAACAAACATTCATATGTTACCCACCCAACAAGGAGGTTCAACGATGGAGCCAATGGCACAGGCCCCCCAGGCCACCCCCGCCGATATGCCCGACGATGAGATCCTGTACGAGCTGGCGGACCTGTTCCGTGTGTTCGGCGATTCGACCCGGATCAAGATCCTCTACGCCCTCCACGACCAGGAGCTGTGCGTCCAGGACATTGCCTCCCAGGTCGGGCTGAGCCAGTCCGCCGTCAGCCACCAGCTGCGGGTGCTGAAGGACTCCAAGCTGGTGCGGTTCCGCCGGGATGGCAAGACCGTCTACTACGCGCTGGACGACGACCATGTACGCAGCATCCTCTCGCTGGGGATGGAGCATATCGAAGAATGACACAGCCAGAAAGGACCGGTACATCATGAAAAAGACCTACAAGATCGACGTGGACTGCGCCAACTGCGCCAACAAGATGGAGGCCGCCGCTCAAAAGACCCCCGGCGTCAAAAACGCCACCGTCAACTTTATGACCCTGAAAATGAGCGTGGAGTTTGAAGAGGGCCAGGACCACAAGGCCGTGATGCAGCAGGTCTACGCCAACTGCAAAAAGGTGGAGGACGACTGCGAGATCTTCGGCATCTGACCATTTTCAGCCCGCTGCGGCTCCTGTTTCTGCCGCAGGCGGCGGCTCCGCTTCGCCGTCCTGTGTGTCCCGCCCGGACGCACAGGCCGTCCGGCCGGGGGCTTTTGACCGTTTTAGCCGGGGCCTCCGGCCCGATTTTCCACACCGCGGACCCGTGGAAAGCTGTTGGGTTTTCAACTTTTTCCACGGGTTTTTCCACCGCTTTTGCGGAAAAGTCCAAAATTTACATGGAAAAGCCCTTTTTATCCCCCTAAAAACGGGGGAAAACGGGTGGAAACTGTGGAGAAACCCCGCATCCGCCCGAAACCATGTGGAAAACACACCCCACTTGCCCATAAGAAGGAGGCGTCTGCCATGAATCCCAAGCAAAAAAAGATGCTTTACCGCATCCTGATCGCGGCGGCCCTGCTGGTTTTGATCCAGCTGCTGCCTCTCACCGGCCTGCTGGCGCTGGCGCCGGTGCCCATGGTCCTGCTGTACCTGATCCCCTACTTTGTGGTGGGCTGGGACGTGCTGCGCAAAGCCGCCCTGGGCGTGAAAAACCGGCAGCCCTTCGACGAGTGCTTCCTGATGGCGGTGGCCACAGTGGGCGCCTTTGCCCTGGGGGAGTTTGCCGAGGGGTGCGCCGTCATCCTGTTCTACCAGATCGGCGAGCTGTTCCAGAGCGTGGCGGTGGGCAAGAGCCGCCGCAGCATCGCCGCGCTGATGGACATCCGCCCCGACTACGCCAACCTGGAGCAGCCCGACGGCTCCTTTGAGCAGGTGGACCCCGACGAGGTGGAAGTGGGCTCGGTCATCGTCGTGGAGCCGGGGGAGCGGGTGCCCATCGACGGCGTCATCCTGGAAGGCGCCTCCACCCTGAACACCGCCGCCCTCACCGGCGAAAGCCTGCCCCGGGACGCCCGTGCCGGGGATGAGATCATCAGCGGCTGCGTGAACATCAGCGGCCTGCTGCGGGTCCGCACCACCAAGGAGTTTGGGGAGTCCACCGTCTCCCGCATCCTGGACCTGGTGGAAAATTCCAGCATGAAAAAAGCCCGGGCCGAAAACTTCATCACCCGGTTTGCCCGGGTGTACACCCCGGCGGTCTGCTACAGCGCCCTGGCGCTGGCCCTGCTGCCCCCCCTGGTCCTGCTGCTGCTGGGCCGGCCCGCCGCCTTTGGCGACTGGGTCTACCGCGCCCTGACCTTCCTGGTCATCAGCTGCCCCTGCGCCCTGGTCATCTCGATCCCCCTCAGCTTTTTCGGGGGCATCGGCGGGGCCAGCACCTGCGGCATCCTGGTCAAGGGCTCTACCTATCTGGAAGAGCTGTCCCGCACCGGCATCGTGGTCTTTGACAAGACCGGCACCCTGACCCAGGGCGTCTTTGAGGTGACCGGCGTGTATCCTGCGGGCGGGGTGGACGCCGCCGCCCTGCTGGAGACGGCGGCCCTGGCCGAAAGCTATTCCAAACACCCCATCTCCCAAAGCCTGAAAAAAGCCTGCGGCAAAGAGCTGGACCCCGCCCGGGTGGACAAGGTGGAGGAGCTGGGCGGCTACGGCATCACCGCCCAGGTGGACGGCCGGCCCGCCGCGGTGGGCAACGCCCGCCTGATGGCAAAGCTGGGGCTGGCCGTGCCCGCCGCCAGCCAGCCCGGCACCCTGGTGTATGTGGCCATCGACGGCGCCTACGCCGGCTATATCCTGATCTCGGACGTGGTCAAGCCCACCGCCGCCCAGGCCATTGCCGGCCTCAAGCGGGCGGGGGTCCGCCGCACCGTCATGCTCACCGGCGACGCCGAGCCGGTGGCCAAAGCGGTGGCCGCCCAGCTGGGCATCGGCGAGTACCGCGCCGGCCTGCTGCCGGAGGACAAGGTCGCCCAGGTGGAGGCCCTGCTGGACGAAAAACAGCCCAAAGAAAACCTGGCCTTTGTGGGGGACGGCATCAACGACGCCCCCGTCCTCTCCCGGGCTGACATCGGCATCGCCATGGGCGCCCTGGGCTCGGACGCCGCCATCGAGGCCGCCGACATCGTCCTGATGGACGACGACCCCGCCCGCATCGCCCTGGCCATGGATATTTCCCGCCGGACCGTCCGCATCGTCTACCAGAACATCGTCTTTGCCCTGGCCATCAAGGCGGCCTGCCTGGCCCTGGGCGCTCTGGGCCTGGCGGGGATGTGGCTGGCCATCTTTGCCGACGTGGGCGTGATGGTGCTGGCCGTCCTCAACGCCACCCGCGCCCTGTACACCCGGGACCTGGTCCGCCGCAACGGCCTGGACAAATGACCCTCTTTTGATGCAAAAACATCCGCCCTGGAGTCTGCCGGGGCGGATGTTTCGTTTATAAGACCATGAACAGGGTGCCCGCCGCGATCAGCCCGCAGCCGATCAGGTTTTTGGAGGTGACGGGCTCGTGCAGGATCAAAAAGGCCAGCGCCAGGGTGATGACCACGCTCAGCTTGTCCACCGGCACCACCTTGGACGCATCCCCGATCTGCAAAGCGTAATAATAGCACAGCCAGGACGCTCCCGTCGCCAGCCCGGACAAGATCAGGAACAGCCAGCTGCGGGGGCCGATGTCCTTCACGCCGCCCTGGGTGCCGGTCAAAAACACCATCCCCCAGGACATCGCCAGCACCACCGCCGTCCGTATGGCGGTGGCCAGGGTGGAGTTGACCCCCTCGATGCCGATCTTGGCCAGAATGGAAGTCAGCGCCGCGAACACCGCCGACCCCAGCGCAAAAACGAACCACATGGCAATACGCCTCCTTTTCCCTCATCATAGCACGCCGGCAGGGCGGTGGCAAGAGGCAATATGCCCAGCAACAAGCAATGCGGGGGCCGGCTTCCGCCAGCCCCCGCAGAGGGACCCTATCTTTCGTGACGCAAAGTTCTTTTGTTTTGGTGCGATCAACAACAGAAGGAACATTGGTTGGATATTCCTTTTTGCTGTCACATCGGATGGGTGTGTACCCGGGCCCATAGGCGGTCTCAGGGCCTACAGACCCCTCACATCAAACACAGCATGGTGCTCTGTGTCTGTTATAAGTAAAAGTGTCCTTACAGATTGACTTCAACCTCAGTCGGAGTGCGATCAATCGTGTAAACGAGGCAAACTTTGTGGTAAGATGAAGTTTTTTCTGCTTTGCCTTACAAAAACTTTGCCTGAATGAACGCAGGTACGCTTGGCTCCCCCCGCGGGGGAGCTGGCACAGGGTGCGCAAGCGCCCTGTGACTGAGAGGGGCTCCAACAAAAAAGCGCCCGCTTGCGCGGGCGCCTGGTGCAGACCATCGCTTTTTGTATGTCTTTTTTTACGCCTGTGCCTTGATCTCCGTCTCGATCACGGTGTGCCCTTCGGGGATGGCATAGCGGACGGCAGGGATGCAGACATTGGGGCTGTAGAGGCTGACGTTGGGGTCGCACTTGATGACGGCGCCTTCGCCCTGGCCCGATACGGTGCAGGACACCGCGGCATTGCGGGCGGTGGCGGTGCCGGCGGCTGTGGACTCCACATAGCCGGGGGCAAAGCTGGGCACCGCAAAGCCGCAGTCGTAGGCCTCGCAGCGGAAGGCGCTGTCGATCTCGTGGCGGCGGAGGTGGCCGTCCCCGGTGGGCAGGATAGTGGTGGTCACCGTGATGCCGGGGAAGGGGGACCACTTGCTGACCACCCGGTCGGCCCGGATCTCGTGGGAGAGGGACACCTTGCGGACAAAGACGTTGTCGTCGATGACAAAGGCCAGCATACTGTCGGGGGCGGCCTGCCAGATCACCTCCCGGCTGCGGGAGGCGCAGAACCCGAAGCGGGTGTCGTAGGCAAACTTGGCGTATTTTTCGGGGAACTGGCCGTGGCCGTGGCCCTCGTTGACGCCGGCGGCGTAGGCCGTCACCCGGCCCTTGCGGCGGGCCACCAGCATGTTCGCATGGGGCATGGGCTTGAGGGCGTCCAGAGCGGGCATGGGCTCAGCCTGGGCGGCCCAGAAGGGGTGATCGTCGGGCAGGGCCAGCAGGATAAAGCTCTTCATCCCCCAATAGGGGCTGCCCGGGGCGTTGTACCGCTCGGCCATGTACATCTGGGGATAGCAGTAGCCAATGGTCAGGATGCCGTCCCGGTCGAAGATCTTCTGCTCCAGCCACCAGTGGAAGTTGCGGACGATCAGCCCTTTCATCACCCCCAGGGGGAAGGGCTCCAGCCCGGCCCAGACGCAGGCGGCCCAGAAACAGTTCTGGGCAAAGCGGTAGGTCAGGCTGCGGCCGTAGGGCAGGGCGGCGCCGTTTTCGTCAAACCAGTAGATGAACTGCCGGGCAAACAGCTCGGCCCGGCTGCGGTAGAGGGCGGCCCGCTCCGGGTCGCTGTCCGCCGCAAAGGCGGCGTACAGCACCCCGTAGTACTGGATGGCCCAGGGGATGTAATAGTCCTTCTGGGGGCTGGCGCCGTCGGTGGACCAGCCGTCCCCGCTGTAGTAGCTGTCGATGCGCGCAAGGCCACGGGCCATGTTTTCGGCATCGTAGGGCATCCCGCACTTTTTCAGAGCCAGGTTGACCAGGATCATAAAGAACTGCCAGTTGCACTCGGGGATCTGGTGGTGGTTGATCTGGTCCAGCCAGCGGGCCAGGTTCTGCTTTTCTGCGCCGGACAGGGGGTCCCACAGCTTGTCGGGGGCGTTCAGCAGGCCGCAGGCGATGGCGGCCATCTCCACAAAGCACTGGTCGTAGTCCTTGCAGCTGCCCCAGTATTCGGGGTTTTCGGGGTCGGAGCCGGCGGCCAGGCCCCGGCGGTACATGGCTTCAAACTCCGGGTCGGAGCCGCCCCCCATCCAGAAGGGGACCAGCGCCCAGAGGGGCCGGCTGAAGGCTTCCAGCTCGATGGCGGCCTGGCCGTAGGTCACGCCGGTGTCCCCCAGGTGGAGCCGGGCCCCGCCCGCCGAGTAATAGGGCTTGAGAGGGTCGAGAAACAGGTGCATCAGGGCCTGAAAGTCCTGTTTGGTGGAAAGCTGCATGGCAAATTCCTCTTTTACGTTTTGTAGTCAAAGTTGGGGATGGCGGTCCAGCGGCGGCGCAGAGTGTGGGCGGCCAGCTTGGGCCGGCGGTCCCTCGTCAGCAGGCCCTTGCGGTTGCCGCCCACCCGCATGGGACCCTGAATGGTGGCAAAGTCGGCAAAGTTCCAGGGCATTTCCCCCACAAAGAAGGAGCGCTTGTCGAACTCTTCCCCCATCCGCTGGTAGTATTCGGCCTGGTATTCCTCGCTGAACATCCCGCCGCAGGCGTCGTGGAGGCCGTTCACGGTGTCGGCGCCGTACTCGGTGATGACCACCGGCTTGCCCACCTCCTGCCAGAAGTCCAGCTCCTCGTTCAGGGCGGCGCAGGCGGCGTCCAGGTCGCCGGACAGGTTATACCACCCGTAATACCGGTTGATGCAGACCACGTCCATGGTCCGGGTGGTGATGTCTTTGGTGTAGTCGTTCTGGCAGCAGACCAGGGTGACCGGCCGGTCCTGGGGGTCCTGGGCGTGGGCCTGCCGGTACAGGGGCGTCCAGTAATCCAGGGCCGACTGGGGATAGTGCTCCAGATCGGGCTCGTTGCCCAGGCTCCACAGGATGACGCAGGGGTGGTTCTTGTCCCGGGCGATCAGGTCGGCCAGCACCTGGCGGTGATGCCCGGCCAGGGGATAGGTCTGGTAGGGGTCGCCCTCCGCCCCGCCGATGCCCACTGCGGGGGTCTCGTCGATGACCAGGATGCCCTCCCGGTCGCACAGGGCATAAAACTCCTCGGCATAAGGGTAGTGGCTGGTGCGCAGGGCGTTGGCTCCAAACCAGTGCATGAAGTGCAGATCGGTGACGTTGGCCGCCTCGTCCAGGCCGCGGCCGTGGAGGGGGCTGTCCTCGTGCTTGCCAAAGCCCTTCAGATAGAGCGGCCTGCCGTTCAGCAGCAGGCGGGCGCCCTCCACCCGGACCTCCCGGATGCCGAAGGTCTCCTCGTAGCAGTCCTCGCCGAAGGTGACCCGGGCGGTGTAGAGGTGCGGAGTGCCGGGCCAGGGCTCCCACAGCTGGGGATGGGGCACGTCCACACTGCCTGCGGCCCCCTCGGCCTTTGCCACCGGGCGGCCGGCAGGGTCCAGGATCCCCACCGTCACCGCGCCGTCGCCCACCGTCTCCACCCGGTATTCCACCCGGCCGCTTATGTGGGGCACCAGGGTGATGTCCGCAATGTAGGCCGCGGGGGTGGTGTAGAGGGTGACCGGCCGCTGGATGCCCGCATAGTTGAAGAAATCGAAGTTGGGGCGGTTCTGGGGCCGGGCGGATGCCTTGGCGTGCTCCACCGAGGGGATGCCCGCGTTGTCCGAGCCGAAAAAGGCGATCTGCCCCGGCTCGTTGCCCACCGGCAGGGTGCTGTGGCTGACCCGGTTGTCGGCGGCCACCGTCAGCAGGGCAGAAGCCCCGGGGGCCAGCCGGCCGGTGACCTCCACCTCAAAGGGCAGGAAACCGCCCCGGTGCTCGGCGATCGGTTCCCCGTCCAGCCAGACCCTGGCCTGGTGGGTCACCGCGCCGAAGCGGAGCACCACCCGCTGGCCGGCGCAGGCCCGGGGCAGGGTGATCCTGCGCTGATAGAACACCCAGCCGTAGTGATCCCGCCAGGCCCGGTCGGGCTTCTGGTCGTTGAAGCTGGCCGGGACCGCCACGGTCTCGGCGCCGGGCAGCGGCCGGGCCGGGTCCAGGCTGGGGGCCTCCGGGCTTCCGTGGTCCAGGGCAAAGTCCCAGACGCCGTCCAGGCGCATGGTCAGCCGGGCAGCGTTCTGCTGGGGATAAAGCATCTTGTTCCCTTCCTTTCAAACCAAATCCCATCCCCGGGGGCGGGGCCCCGGGCTTTTTACCAGTACATCTCCCAGTCCTTGGTCAGGCGGGTGAGGGCCTCCATGTAGAAGTAGTCGCCCCAGCTGGTGCACTCGTCCACCCCTTCGGGGGTGCAGGTGTTGTAGGGGCTCTTCTTGCTGTAGGTGCCGTGCAGCAGCTGGCCCGAGCCCAGGGTGCCGGGCCGGACGGCGTAGTGGTCCGCCAGGGATGCCAGCATCTGCCGGGCCAGGGTCCGCCACTGCTCCGCTTCTTCGGGGGAGCCGTACTTGGCCGCCTCCAGCAGGCCGCAGGCCACGATGGCCGCCGAGGAGGAGTCCCGGGGCTCGCCGCTTTCGGGGGCAAAGATCATGTCCCAGCAGGGCACCAGGTCCTCGGGCAGGCGGGAGAGGTAGAAGTCCAGCGCCTTGCGGAACACATCCAGGAAGGTCGCGTCGTGGGTGTAGGTGTAGCCGATGGCGCTGCCGTAGACGCCCCAGGCCTGGCCGCGGGCCCAGAAGCTGTCGTCCCGGTAGCCCTGGCAGGTGCGGCCGCCCTTGGGGGTGCCGTCCGGGTTCATATAAAAGGTGTGGTAGGTGCTGCCGTCCGGCCGGAACGAGTTGGCCAGGCAAGTGGCGGTGTGGGCCGCGGCGATGTCCCGGTAGATCTCCTTGCCGGTGACGCTGGAAGCCCAGTACAGCAGGGGGACGTTCAGCATGCAGTCGATGATAAAGCGGTAGTTGTCCGGATCGTCCATGGAACCCCAGGCCTGCAGGAACCGGCCGCTGGGCTGGTAGCGGGTCAGCAGCTGGTCGGCGGCGGCAATGGCGGCGTCCCGGGCCTTTTCGCTGCCCACCAGCTTCCAGGCGGCCACGCAGGAGGGGCTGTAGAGGAAGCCCATGTCATGGTGGTCCACCACCACTTTGCGGGCGATGCGGTCGGCAAAGCTGTCGACCTGCACCAGGGCGGCCCTTTTGAACGGCTCGCCGCCGGTGGCCTCGTAGGCCAGCCAGATCTCGCCGGGCCAGAAGCCGCAGGTCCACTCTTCGTTGGGGCAGCCGGGATAGATGCCGTTCACGCTGGAGTGGTTCTGGCACTGCCAGGTGTACAGGGGCAGGTTGGTCTCCACCTGGCGGCAGGCGTCGGCCAGGACCTGGCGGGCTTCGGCGTCGGTGAGGGCGCGGTTGGGGAAGTTTTTCATGTTGGACAAGCCTCCTTGCAAAAAAAGGCGGGGCCGGGTTCAACCCCGGCCCCGCCCGTCATTGTGATGGGGACATTTTGCCCGGCTTTGCAGCCGGCGGCGGAATAGGGTCCCTCCAAGGCTATTTTACCCCTTAATGCCCGAGGATGCAACACCCTGGACAAAGTACTTCTGGAGGGAGAGGAAGACGATCAGCACCGGGATCAGCACCACCACCGAGGCCGCCATGATCAGGCCGTACTCGGCGGAATACTGGGAGATGAACATCCGCAGGCCGATCTGGATGGTCTTGAGCTCGGTCCGGGTCAGGTAGATCAGGGGGCCGAGGAAGTCGTTCCAGGTGTTGACGAAGGTGAAGATGGTCAGGGTGGACAGGGCCGGCAGGCTCAGGGGCAGCATGATGTGCCACCAGATGCCGTATTCCGTCAGGCCGTCGATGCGGGCGGCCTCGCACAGCTCGCTGGGCACCCCTTCATAGAACTGCTTCATCAAAAAGACGCCGAAGGCGCTGAACGCCTGCAGGCACATGATGGCCAGGTGGGTGTTGTTCAGCCCCCAGGAGCTCATCATCATGAACTGGGGCACCATGTACGCCTGCCAGGGCACCGCGATGGTGGCGATGTAGCCCAGGAACAGCACGTTCTTGCCCTTGAACTGCATCTTGGCGAAGGCGTAGGCCGCAAACGACGAGGTGAACAGCTGCAGCAGGGTGACCACGATGGTGATCTTGGCGGTGTTCTTGATAAAGGTCAGCAGGGGGATCTCGGTCCAGATGTCCACATAGTTCTGCCAGCGGGGATTTTCGGGGATCCACTGGATGGGGAAGCCGAACACGTCCTTGTTCTCCTTGAACGAGGAGGACAGCATCCAGAGGAAGGGCAGCAGCATGAAGGCGGTGATGACGATCAGGAAGAAGTAGATGAAGAAGCGCATGATCGCATTGCGCCGCTTCTGGGACGCATGGTCCTTGACAGCAGATACAGCCATGGTGATCCTCCTCCCTTAGTTTTCGCCGCGGGACCCGCGGAACTGGACGATGGTGACGATCAGCACCAGTACGAACAGGACCATGGCGATGGCGCTGGCATAGCCGTACTTGGGCGTGTTGACGAACGCCACGTTGTAAATGTAGTACACCAGGGTCATGGTGGCGTTGCCGGGGCCGCCCTGGGTGATCATGTACATCTGGTCGTACACTTTGAAGCCCGAGATGGTCAGCATGATGACCACGAAGAAGGTGGTGGGGCGCAGCTGGGGCAGGGTGATGTGCCAGAACTGCTGCCAGCGGTTGGCGCCGTCCAGCTCGGCGGCCTCGTTCAGGTCAGGGTTGCAGCCCTGCAGGCCGGCCAGATAGATGACCATGTAGTAGCCCATGTTTTTCCATACGCTGAACAGGATGACCGTCAGCATGGCTGTGTCCTTGCCGGCGGCCCAGCGGGGCAGGTTCTCCACGCCCAGGGCGGCCAGCAGCGAGTTGACCGGGCCCATGGCGGGGTTGAAGATCATGTTCCAGACCGCGGCCACGGCCACCAGGGACGCGACGTAGGGGAAGAAGGCCACCGTGCGGAAAAAGTTGCGCAGGCGGACGTTCTGGTTCAGCAGCACCGCCATGGCCAGGCTGCACACCAGCGTCAGGGGCACCGTGCCGACGACGTAGACGATGGTGTTGACCAAAGCCGCCTGGAAAATGCGGTCCTGGGTGAACAGCCGGACAAAGTTGTCCACAGCCACAAACTCGATGGCGTGGCGGCCGTCCCAGGAGCAGAAGGCCAGCGCAATGGCAAAGACCATGGGCACCAGGGTGAACACGCAGAAGCCGATGAAGTTGGGGGCGATAAAGGTGTAGGCGGTCAGGGTGTCGCGGAGCGATTTTTTCATCACCCGGCGGGGCTTGTCCGCCTTGACGGCAGCAGGTTGGGCCATAAAGGGGATTCCTCCTTTCTCATCGATACACAGACAACACACTTCGCACCCGTCCGGGCCGGCGGGGCCGGACTTGATACGGAGGAAAGCAGCGCGCGGCCGGGGCAGGCCCTGCCGCTGCGCCGAAAAAAGCGGGGCGGGCGTCCGCCGCCCGCCCCGCACCGGTACAAAGGATCAGGCGCTCAGGGTGAGATCAGGCCAGGATGACGGAGACCTGATCGTTCATGTTCTGGATGCCCTCGTCCACCGTCTCGCTCAGGGTCATGATGGCGTCATGCTCGGCGTTGAGGATGGTCTCGATGTCGGAGGCGTACTGGGTGTAGGGCATCTCCAGATAGACGGCCACGGTGTTCAGAGCCTCGGCGGAAGCGTCGTCCTCGGGGAAGCCGGCGGTGCCGCGGATGATCTCGTTGGTCTCGTCCGAGCCGCATGCGGGGAAGGTGCCGGTCTCAGCGATGACCTTGGCGCCCTCTTCCGACACACACCAGTTGATGAAGTCGGCGGCGGCCTCGGCCTTGGGCGAATCCACGTTGATGGCCAGGGCGGTCACGGTGCCCAGGGTGGAGCCGGCAGGCGCGTTGGCGGGGTGGGGATACTTGACCATGCCCCAGTTGAACGGGGTCTCGGCCTCGGCCATGTAGGTCTGCAGGGTGGCGATGAACCAGCTGCCCATGGGCAGCATGGCGCACTGCTGGTTCTCGAACGCGGCCGAGTAGTGCAGGGAAGAGGTCTTGAGGTAGCCGTAATCCATGCAGATGCCGTCGTTCTGCTGGGCCAGCACCAGGTCGTAGGTGGGCTTCATGAAGTCATAGTTGCCGTCCACGATAGTGTTCTCGCCGTCCAGGATGGAGAACAGGGACACGCAGGAGCGCCAGGTGTGGTAGTGGGTGCCGTAGACCTTGGCGTCGCCCTCGCCGCTGGTCATCTGGCGGGCCAGGGCGTCGTACTCCTCCATGGGCAGGTCGTTGGCGGGGTAGGGCACGCCGGCGGCGTCGAACAGGTCCTTGTTGTAGAACAGGACCCAGAAGTCATTGCGGAAGGGCACGGCGTAGAAGTTGCCGTCGTCGGTGGTCAGCTGCTCGATGGTGCCGTTGAAGTCGGCGGTGTCCCGGGTCAGGACGTCGTTCATCGGGGCCAGGTAGTCCAGGTTGATGAGGTTGGCGTAGCCGGGGATGTCCTTGATGGACAGCACGTCGATGTCGGCGGCGCCGGCCAGCTGGGTGGCCAGGACGGTCATGTAGTCGGTGGAGCCCAGGTCCAGCATCTCGATGGTCACGTTGTCGTGGCTGGCCATGTAGCCGTCGGCCATGGCCTGCCAGTAGGCGGTGGACTCCTTGTCCCAGATGGTCCACACCAGGTTGGTGGCGCCGCCCTCCGAAGCAGCGCCGGAAGCAGCGGTGGACCCGGCGGTCGAAGCGGCGGTGGAGCTGGAATCGCTGCCGCCGCAGGCAGCAAGGGCGGCAGCGCCGGCAACGACGGCGCTGGCTTTCAGGAACGAACGGCGGGAAATCTTTCTCATGATCTTTGCCTCCTGGAAATCATCTTTTTCTTCTTCAAAACCGGCAGGCGGATGGCCTCCATACGCCTGTCCAACTACCTATACTATAAAACAGGCCGCCCCGTTTCGGAATGGAAAATCCAAAAAATCGTTTGTAAATTTTTCAGATTTCACGCAAAACCTGTAAAATCTTCAACTCAAAGCTGTAAATATTTTATCTTTTGTACAAAAAGAATTGTCTGTGGAAAATTTTTCCGTGCTATATCTACAAACCTCGCGTTTTATTCCTCTCCCCGCCGGGCGGCGGCTCCCAGCGCCGCCAGCAGCACCCCCACCGCTCCAAAACAGGCGGCGGGGCCCAGCGCCGCGATGGCCGACGACCCGGTCAGGAACACCAGCTCGAACAGGCTGGACGCCATATGGAAGGCCGACAGCGCCTCGGCCCGGTGGGCCTCCTGGCCCTGCCGGTCGATCAGGGCGTTCTGCCACAGGCTCAGGATGCAGCCCGGCACCGCCAGCAGCAGGGGCAGGGCCAGCATCAGCGGCAGGGCCACCGCCGCCTGCCCCACTGCCCCCAGCAGGACCATCCCCGCGCCGGCCGCCCCGCAGAACAGGCCCACCGCCAGCCCCCGGCGGCGCAGCCGCCCCAGGATGGGGGACGCCAGCATCTGGATGCAGGAATAGCCCAGGATGAGCGGGGTCATCCACAGTTCGCTCAGGCCGCAGGCCTGCAGCCGCTCCGCGTAAAAGAAATTCACCAGCAGCCGCCCCAGGCTCAGCGCCGCCAGCAGCCCCATCAAAAGCCAGGCCCGCCGGCTGCGCAGCAGGCTGCCCAGGGCGCCGCCTTCGGGCCGGGTCTCCTCCCGGCGGGGGGCGGGGCGGGCGCCCCGGGGCAGGGCAAAGGAGAGGGCAAAGGCCGCCCCGCTGGTGCACACGGTGGCCCCCAGCAGCGCCGGCAGGCCCCCCGCGGCGTACAGGACCCCATACCCCAGGGTGCTGCACAGAAAGCCGGCGGTACACCAGTTTTCCATCCGGGCCTTTTTGGGCAGGTAGCGCTCCGGCGGCAGGACGCCGTAGAGGTAGGCGTCCCAGGTGCCCGACTCCAAACTGATGGCCAGGCCCTCCACCGCCGCTTCCAGGACGAACAGGGGCAGGCTGCGGGCCAAAAACGCCGCCAGCAGCAGGGCGCGGGCCAGGAAAAAGCAGCCCTCGCACAGGCGGATGGTGCTGCGGTAGCCGATGCGGTCGGTCAGGCGGCCGCAGGGCAGCTCGCCCAGCAGCGCCGCCGCCGCGATCAGCGCCTGCAGCAGGAAAAACTGCCCGGCGCTGACCCCGGCCGTGGTCCGCACCAGCAGGGCGACGGGCGCAAAAAAGACCAGCCCGTCACAAAAGGACAGCAAGTCCAGGCCGTCCGGCAGACGGCCTGTGTCAACGATATGCTTCATGGCAAGATACCTCGTGATCCCATTTCAAAAGCGTTGGGGCGCAGGGGCCCCCGGCGTGCCGGAAGCATCCCGGCGCACCTGGCATGTTCTTGTCCTGGTTTAAGGCATCTTCACCCGCAGCATATCCTTGCAGCTCCCTTCGTGGGCTGATCCTGTTTTTGATCTGTTGGGGCCATTATAGCACGCCGGCCCCGGGTTGACAAGTTCCGTTTTTAGACAAGTTGCTTGCACCGGTTGACAATCGGGACAAAAAAAGTTAATTTATTATGTGTACATCATCAAAAGAGAGGGGAGGAGAAGGCCGTGTCCTTTGACTTGGTCCGCAGGATGTCCCTGCGCCGGCAGATCCTGTGGGGCACCCAGCTGTTCACCGCGGTGGTCAGCCTGCTGGTGGGGGTGGTCCTGTTTGCCCTGTCCGACTCCTACATCCGCGCCACCACCCTCCGCTCGGTGGAGTTCAACCTCCAGCAGATGGCCGCCTCGGTCCAGACCAGCCTGGACACGGCCCAGGGGCTGCTGAACTGGGCCTCCACCGACAGCACCCTGCGCCGCTACCTGACCGCCAGCCAGACCAGCGGCCCTCTGACCACCTCGGCTTACGATACCTTTTCCGACCGGTACCTGTCCAGCCAGCTGCAGACCCGGATCGTCCGCTTTTTCATCACCGACGGGACCAGCCGCTTTCTGCAGCAGGGCAACATCGCCACCTCCGCCGGGCTGAACGCCCAGACCATCGCCCTGTTCGAGGGGCCGGACGGCGGCCCCACCTTTGCGGAGGACCCTCTTCTGCCCACCCGCCCCACCTGCCTGGTGCTGCGGCGGCAGATCCGCACCGGCGCCGGCCAGGCCCATGCCGGCTGGATCTATCTGGGGCTGGACACCTCGGTCATCACCGGCGCGGCCGAAAACTATATCATGCCGGACGAGGGCGTCCTCTACTGGCGGATGGGGGACCAGATCTGGCGGCTGGACGGCCGCCACCTGTCCCTGCTGGAAAACGGCCTGGACCTGGAGCCCTACAGCGCCGCCGGCATGGCCAGCCCCTCCACCCATGTTTCCCGCATCACCCGCAACCGGCGCGCCTTTCTGGGCGTGGGGGTGCCCTTGCAGGGCTGGGACGCCGAGCTGATCCAGCTTTTCCCCGAGAGCACCTTCCTCAGCCAGCGGATGATCTACCTGCTGCTGATCGGGCTGGGCATCCTGCTGCTGTGGTCCATGAGCGCGCTGCTGATGCGCTGGCTGGACGCCGTCATCACCAAGCCGGTGGCCGCCCTCCGCCACCGCATCGACGAGATCAGCGAGGGCAACTTTGCCATCGACCACGCCATCGAGTGGTCCAACGAGCTGGGGGACATCGGCCGGGGGATCAACCATCTGGCCGGCAACGTGGAGGGCCTGCTGGCCCGCCGCCTGGAGGACCAGAAGCGCAAGCAGGACCTGGAATACCAGATGCTGCAGACCGAGATCAACCCCCATTTCATCTACAACACCCTCAACTCCATCCGCTGGATGGCCACCATCCAGAACGCCACCGGCATCGCGGAGATGGTCACCGCCTTTGCCCGGCTGACCAAGAGCATCTCCAAGAGCACCCAGAAGCTGGTCCCCCTGCAGGACGAGCTGGCCCTGCTCAACGATTACTTTACCATCCAGCAGTACCGCTACGGCGGCGACATCCAGATCGAGGTGGCCCGCATCGACGACGAGGCCATCTGCCGGGACTGCATGATCCCCCGTTTCACCCTGCAGCCCCTGGCCGAAAACGCCATCTTCCACGGGCTGGAGCCCAAGGGCGGCTTTGGCAGCGTGCTGCTGGAGATCTGCCTCAGCCCCGGGGACGGGGATGTGCTGGTCACCCTGACCGACGACGGGGTGGGCATGCCCCCCGAGCAGGTGGCCCACCTGCTGGACCCGCCCAAAACCCAGGCCGACGCCCAGGACAAGATCCGCCATGTGGGCCTGTGGAACGTCCACCGGCGGCTCCAGTATTCCTTTGGCAGCCGTTACGGCCTGACGGTCGAAAGTGAACCCGGCGTAGGCACCGCGGTGACCATCCGCCTGCCCTACCGCCGCAACGAGGGAGGAGGTCAAGCGAATGCTGCGGATCCTACTGGCTGACGACGAGCCCCTGGTCCTGATCGGCCTGCAGGGGATGCTGGAATGGGAAAAACTGGGCTACACCGTCTGCGGCACCGCCCGCAACGGCAGGATCGCCCAGGAACTGATCGAGCGGGAACAGCCCGACATCGTCATCGCCGACGTCAAGATGCCGGTGATGGACGGGCTGGACCTGGCCCGGGCCTGCCACGAAAAAGGGCCCCTGCCCGTCTTTATCATGCTGACCAGCTCGGAGGATTTCAGCTACGCCCGCCGGGCCATCGAGGCGGGGGTGGTGGACTATCTGGTCAAGATGGAGCTGACCCCCCAGAGCCTCTGCGACGCTCTGGCCCGGGCCGCCGAACAGGTCCAGAAAGAGAAGGCCCTCCACGATACGCCCCCGCGCATGCCCTCCCGCACCGAGATGGAAGCCGGCCTGCGCACCCTGCAGGACCGCTTCCTGATCCGGCTGTACGCCGGGCTGATCCCCGACCAGGAACACCTGCAAAAGGAGAAAAAGGGCCTGGAGCTGCCCCTGGAGGGCTGCCTGGCGGCGGCCTGCTGCGAGATCCTGCCCGCCAAGGCCGGCATGACCAGCGAGCAGCTGCTCAAGCTGAACCTGGCCTGCTGCCAGATGCTGGAGACCACCCTGCACAACTATCTTTCGGTCCACGCCACCGGCACCGACGTGCTCCACTTCAACGTGCTGTTCGCCCTCCCGGAAGAGCCCGCCGGGGGCCTCAAAGCCCTGCTGGAACCCCTGCTGAAAAAGGCCAGCCAGATCGTCTACAATTACTTTTCGGCCCGGCTGCTGTGGGCGGTGGGCCGCCCGGTCCAAGACCCCCTCAGCCTCTCCCGCCGCTGCCGGGAGCTGGACACCATCCGGGTGCTGTTGTCCGAGGCCGAGCCCATCCTCTTTGCCGTGGACCTGGAAAGCGACGCCACCGCCTCCAAGCTGCAGACGGTGGCCCAGGTCAAGGCCTATATCCGGGAGCACCTGTCCGAAAAGCTGACCCTGGCCGACGTGGCCGCCGTATTCAATTTTTCGCCGGGCTACCTCAGCCAGCTGTTTGGCCGGTACGGGGGCGGCTTTGTGGAATATATCACCGAAGTGCGGGTGGCCGCCGCCAAGGAAATGCTGGAAAAAGGGGACAAGAAGATCTACGAGATCGCGGAAGAGCTGGGGTTTGAAAGCTCCTTCTATTTTTCCAAGGTCTTTAAAAAGTCCACCGGCCTCAGCCCCCGGGAATACCAGCAGAAATAAGGGAGATCTTGCCATGTTATCGGAACGCCTGTCTTACCTGCCCGAGACGCTGCCCTCCTTCCGGCCCTGTCCGCCCGCCGCCGGGCGGGCAGAGTGGGGCCAGCTGCCCTCTTCGGCGCGCAGCCGGCTGCTTGCCGCCGGCGAGGCCGAGGCCGCCCGGCCCCTGGCCCCGCTGCCCCTGACCCTCTGGCTGGACTTTGTCCGCACCGGCCAGCGGGCCGAATGGGAGGCTGCCTGCTTTTCCCGCCGGGCCAGGCTCTGCGCCCTGGCCGCCGCCGAGTGCGTCGAGTACCGGGGCCGCTTCCTGGACGGCATCGCCGGCGCCGTCTGGGCCATCTGTGAAGAAAGCGCCTGGCAGCTGCCCGCCCACAACGCCTACGTCCGGGACACCCCCCAGCTGCCCCTGCCCGACACCGCCCGCCCCCTGATCGACCTGTTTGCCGCCGAGGCCGGGGCCCTGCTGGCCACCGTCCATTTCCTGCTGGGGCCCGAGCTGGAGGCCGCATACCCCGGCCTGACCAGCCGGATGGAGCGGGAGATCCGGGCCCGCATCCTGACCCCCTACCTCCACGACCACTTCTGGTGGATGGGCAACGGGGACGAGCCCATGTGCAACTGGACCAGCTGGTGCACCCAAAATGTCCTGCTCTGCTTTTTCCTGCTGCCCAACGTGGGCCAGGAAGAGCGGCGGGCCGCCGTCCGGCAGGCCGCCTACAGCCTGGACTGCTTCCTCAAGGACTACGGCCCCGACGGCTGCTGCAACGAGGGGGCCCAGTATTACCGCCACGCCGGCCTGACCCTCTGGGGCGCCCTGCACATCCTGTCCGCCGTGGCGCCCCAGGCGTTTGCGCCCCTGTTTGACCAGCCCAAGATCAAAAACATCGCCGAATACATCCGGAACGTCCATGTGGACGGCCCCTATTACCTCAACTTCGGGGACTGCAGCCCCCTGGCCGGCCGCTGCGGCGCCCGGGAGTTCCTCTTTGCCAAGGCGGTGGGCAGCCAGTCCCTGGCCGCCCTGGCCGCCGCCGACTTTGCCGCCGACCCCGACCCCGACCGGCTGGAGGCCCAGGACCCCAGCAGCCGGATCAACCTGTGGTACCGGCTGCTGACCGCCTTCACCGAGGCGGAGCTGCAGGTCTACCCCCGGCAGGCCGGCCCGGCCCCCGACGTCTGGTACCCCAGCACAGGGGTGTTCTCGGCCCGGCGGGGCGGCTGGGTGCTGGGGGCCAAGATGGGCGGCAACGGGGACAGCCACAACCACAACGACACCGGCAGCATCACCGTCTATAAAAACGGCCGCCCCTTCCTGATCGACATCGGGGTGGAAAGCTACACCCAAAAGACCTTCAGCCCCAGGCGCTACGAGATCTGGACCATGCAGAGCGGCTGGCACAACCTGCCCACCTTTGACGGCGTCATGCAGCTGCCCGGCGCAGACTACGCCGCCCGCGACGTCCGGGTGGGGGACGGCGTCATCTCGGCCGAGCTGGCGGGGGCCTACCCGCCCGTGCCCGGCCTGACGTACTACCGGCGGACCGCTGCCGTCACCCCCGAAGGGGTCGCCCTGACCGACCAGACCGACTGGGACGGCGAGGTAGAGCTGACCCTGATGACCGAGCGGCAGCCCAGCCTGTGCGACGGGGGCCTCGCCCTGGAGGAGCTGGGTGTCATCCATCTGGACGGCCCGGCGGAGATCAGCGTCCAGCCGGTGCCGGTGAGCGACCCCCGGCTCCGCACCGCCTGGCCCTATACCATCTGGAAAATCAGCCTCTATTTTTATCACCATATACATCTGACCCTGACCTGACGGCAGGGAGAAAAGGAGTTCTGTATGGAAACCATCAAGCTGAAAGTCCTGAACCAGACCGGCCACACCCTGATGACCTGCGACGCCGGCCAGGAGGTGTCCCTGGTGTATACCGGCGCCTACCAGCCCGGCGACCGCATCGCCATGGAGATCAGCCGCCCGGGCCAGTTCTGCGTGGTCCAGTTTGAGGACACCATGATGCCCGCCCTGATCTATGTGGCCCAGCGGGAGATCAACTTTTACATCCCCTTTGGGGAGCAGGCCATCACCTATTCGCCCAAGAGCTTCCAGGGCAGCCGGCACCTGATCCGGGCCCGCCTGGCCACCCCCGAAGAGCTGGCGGCGCGGCGCAACCTGGCCTTCAACTGCTACGACCAGCACGGGGACACCGGCTATTATCCCCACGCCTCGGCCAATGTGGAGACCCGGGGCGAGGCGGTGTTTGCCGCCCGCAACGCCATCGACGGCATCTTTGCCAACAGCTCCCACGGGGAATACCCCTACCAGAGCTGGGGCATCAACCGGGACCCCAACGCCGCCCTGACCCTGGACTTTGGCCGCGAGGTGCTGGTGGACGAGCTGCGGATCACCGAGCGGGCCGACTTCCCCCACGACAACTACTGGACCCGGGCCACCGTCACCTTCTCGGACGGCAGCAAGCTGGACATCCCTCTGGTCCAGAGCCGCAAGCCCCAGAGCATCACCTTCCCGCCCCGGCGGGTGCGCAGCCTGGTGCTGAGCCAGCTGATCCAGGCCGAGGGGCCCTCGCCTTTCCCGGCGCTGACCCAGATCGAGGCCTGGGGCCATGAGTGCCTGCAGGACGGGGAGGCGGAAGGATGAGCTGGTTTGACTCCCTGTATGGGCGGCCCGGCCGGGGCGTGGACCCGCACGAGCCTGAAAAGAAGGGCCTTGCCCGCTTTGCCCAGATGGTGGGCCGGGACTTTGGCCAGCTGATCGCCACCAACTTTCTGACCTGCCTGCTGATCCTGCCGGCGGCGCTGGGGGTATCCCTGGGGGTCATCCTGCTGAACTTCCCCCTCACGCTGCTGGCCGGCCTCCTGACCGGTCTGCCGGCCGGCATCGGCCTGCTGCTGATGGCCGACTGCTGCCTGCGCAGCCTGTGCAACGACCCTTCGCCCTGGCTGGACCGGGCTTCCCGCACCATCCGTTCCCGCTGGAAAGCCGCCCTGCCCCTGGGCTCCCTGACCGTCACCCTGCTGGGAGGGCTGTCCTTTGTCTGGGCCTTCCTGTTTGCGGTGCTGGACCAGGGCGGGCAGTACCCCGGCGGGGCGGTGCTGGTGTTTCTGGGCTTTGACATGTTGGTGCTGGCGGTGGGCGGCAGCCTGGTGCTGGCGGTTTTGACCGCCCTGCCCGCCGGTCAGGCCAGCCTGGGCGGGGCCCTGCGGGGGGCGGGGCACATGCTGCTGCTCAGCCCCGGCCGCTCCCTGGCCGGCAGCGGGGTCATCCTGGCCGGCGTGGCGGTGCTCATCCTGTTTTTCCCGGTCAGCACCTTCTGGGCCATCCTGTTCGGCTTCTGGCTGCCGGTGCTGGCAGCCATGCAGATCTTTTTCCCGGCGCTGCGCCGGCTCTACGCGCTGGAGGTGGAAGCCCCCGAGGCCGGGCCCGAGCCCGACGCCTCCCTCACCGAAAAGCAGAAGCGGGCCGCCCGCCGGGCCAACTGGTGGCACTACCACTGGGGGCTGGTGGTGGCCGGGGTGGTGCTGGCGGCCTCGGTGGTCTATGTGATCCATGGGCTGAACACCACCATCGACCCCGACTACTCGGTGGCGGTGGTCACCGCCGACACCCTGCCCGACGCCTCGGCCCAGCGGCTGCAGACCGTGCTGGAAAGCTACGGCCAGGACCGCAACCGGGACGGGGTGGTGGTGGTGGAGCTGAACGTCTACACCTGGAGCGCCGACGCCTCCCTCACCGACATGAACAGCCAGATGGCCGGCGCCACCCGCATGAACACCGACCTGGCCAACGGCGCCAGCGGCATCTGGATCCTGGCCGACCCCGCCGGCTTTGAGGCAGCCTACGGCGCCCTGAGCGAGGCGTGGGGGGAGGACTGGGAGAGCCGCCTCATCAGCTGGACCGACGTGCCGGCCCTGGCACAGGCGGACCTTGGCAGCTACAACACCTCCGCCGACGGCTCCACCAGCCAGTCGGTACAGGAGCTGTTCTCCCGGTACAAGATTGCCGTCCTGCACGGGGAGGACGGCCTGTGGGATGCGATCACCGGACAGGACTCATAAATCGTATCTTGTCGTTTTTTTGATAGTTTTTGTCTGGATAAAAATTGTTTTTGCCCCGTATTGGTTGTATGCTAATGGTGCGGGCAGGGAACGGCGACCCGGGCCCGCGGTCCTTCATAAGCAATACAGACAACAACACACGCAAGTAAGGGGCGGCCTGCACACAGACCGCTCCTTATTTGTTCCACAGCGCAACGCAGATGAGTTTTCCACAGCGGCTCCGTCTCGTTATGGAAAACCGGCTTTGCCGCAAAAAAATCCCGCCCGGAAGCAAAGGCTTCCCGGCGGGACAAAGTTCGAACCGATACAGCGCCGAAGGCTGCACGCCCCGGCGCTTTTTGTTTGCTGTCAGCCCATATAGGAGCGGAACACCACGGTGGCGATCTGGAAGTAGATCAGAAGGCTGCAGCAGTCCACAATGGTGGACAGGAAGGGGTTGGCCATGATGGCGGGGTCGAAGCCCAGCTTTTTGGCCCCCAGGGGCAGCAGGCCGCCCACCAGCTTGGCCAGGATGATGCTGAGGAACAGCGCCAAGCTGACCACCACCACATAATCCATGACGTTGGGGTACTGGCCGCCCCCGAACACGCCGTACATCAGCCAGATGCGCAGGCCGTTGGCCGCGCCCAGCACCACCCCTACGATCATCGAGACTCGGAGCTCCTTGTACACCACCTTGAGGAAATCGGCGGGCTCGATCTCGTCCAGGGCCAGGCCGCGGACCATCTGGGTGCTGACCTGGTTGCCGCAGTTGCCGGCGGTGCCCATCAGCATGGGCATGAAGGAGACCAGCAGCGGCAGAGCCACAAAGGCCTGCTCGTAGTGGGTGGTGACCATGCCGGTGAAGGTGGCCGACAGCATCAGGATCATCAGCCAGGGGATGCGCTGCTTGGCGTGGGTCCACACGCTGGTGCCAAAGTAGGTGGTGGCCTCGTCGTCGGGGAGGATGGCCGCCATTTTCTGCATATCTTCGGTGGACTCTTCGGTCAGGACGTCGATGGCGTCGTCGATGGTGATGATGCCCACGAACATCCCTTCGTTGTCCAGGACCGGCATGGCGGTGAAGTCGTAGCGCTGCATCTCACGGGAGACGAACTCCTGGTCGTCGGTGACCCGCACCGCGATGACGTTTTCGTCCATGATCTCGGTGATGGGAGTATCCAGCTCGGCCAGCAGCAGGCTGCGGACCGATACGATGCCCAGCAGGCGGTTTTTGTCCACCACATAGCAGGTATAGAGGGTCTCAGCCTGTTCGCCCTGCTGGCGGATGGCCGCAAACGCCTGCTTGACGTTCATTTCCTTGCGCAGGCGGACATATTCCAGGGTCATCAGGCTGCCGGCCGAATTTTCGGGGTAGTGCAGCAGCTTGTTCAGGCTTTCGCGGGTCTGGGGGGAGGATTTTTCCAGCACCCGCTTGACCACCCCCGCGGGCATATCTTCCAGCAAGTCGGCGGCGTCGTCCAGGCTCATCTCCTCGATGGCGGTGATGAGCTCCACGTCGGTGAACTCATCCACCAGCTCGTCCCGGGCGTCGTCGGACATATAGGTGAAAACCTCGGTGGCCACTTCCTTTTTCAGCAGGCGGAACACCACCAGGCGGTTGTTTTCGTCCAGTTCTTCCAGCAGCTCGGCCAGGTCGGCGGGCTGCATATCCTCGGTCACTTCCCGCAGCTTGACATATTGCTTTTTCACCAGCAGTTTCAGCAGGCGGCTTTTGGTCAGCTTGTTGGGGGCGGGCGGGGCCTCCCGGGCTTCCTCTTTTTCGGCGTCCCGCACGTCCTGCCGCAGGTCCTCGGCGGCCTCCTTGTCGTTCAGGTCCCGGGCCAGCTTTTCCCGGACTTCGGCGGGGATGTCCGCCGGCAGCTCCTGGGCGGGCATTTGTTCCAGATGCTCATCCAAATGCCTGTCCAGGCCCTCCCGGGGGTCCTGGCCGAGGATGTCTTTCTCCTTTTTTTCCATGGGTCAATACCTCCTCAATGTGTTATCGCAGGAGGGTACAGTCCATCGCAAGACAAAAAAGGCGCAGCCTGCGGCAGGGGCTGCCTCCGCCCCGCCAAGCTGCGCCTGCACTTGTCACCATGCGCCTACACAGGAACAGGGGATACCCGCAGGCTCCCCTCACACAGTCCACCCAAGAGGCAGCTCCCGGCCCGCAGCCGCGGCGCTGCCGCTTGTTTTTCCGTCATCCAGCCGTCCGGCCGGTGAACGCAGCTTTTTCATATTCCGATGCGCTGTACCGCTCGGATCTACTATGATCCGGGTCCATCGTTCTGCGTTCACCTCCCTGATCTGTGGTCAGTTTTGATTATAACGCGCCCGGCCCGGCCGGTCAACCCCCAACCGAAATTTTACGCGGGTTTTGCATTCCCCGCCAGGGCGGCAGACAAAAAGCGCCCCGCCTTTCCTTGCGGAAAAGCGGGGCGCGGTCTATTTCCTCAGCTCAGGCTGCGCGCAGGCGCTGCCGGCGGGGCAGGGCGGTACAGCTTACTTGTACAGCTCCACCAGGCGGGTCAGGTGCTCGTAGCGGGCCTCGGCGGCCTTCTGGTTCTCGGCGAACAGCTTCTGTGCACGCTCGGGGAAGGCGCGGGTCAGGCGGCTGTAACGGGTCTCGGTGGCCAGCAGGTTCTGGTACTTCTCGCCGTCCACGGCCTTGGAGGTCAGGGTGAAGGGGTTCTTGCCCTGGGCCTTGAGAGCCGGGTTGAAGGTGAACAGGTTCCAGTAGCCGGACTCAACAGCCTTCTTCATCTCGTTCTGGCAGTTGGTCATGCCGCCCTTGATGCCGTGCAGCTCGCAGGGAGCGTAGCCGATGATCAGGGACGGGCCGGGGTAAGCCTCGGCCTCCGAGATGGCCTTGATCGCCTGGTTGGGGTTGGCGCCCAGGGCGATCTGGGCCACGTAGATGTAGCCGTAGGTCATGCAGATCTCAGACAGGCTCTTCTTGCTGATTTCCTTGCCGGCGGCTGCGAACTGGCAGACCTCGCCGATGTTGGAGGCCTTGGAAGCCTGTCCGCCGGTGTTGGAGTACATCTCGGTGTCGAAGACCATGACGTTGACATCCTCGCCGGAAGCCAGGACGTGGTCCAGGCCGCCGTAGCCGATGTCGTATGCCCAGCCGTCGCCGCCGAAGATCCAGACCGACTTCTTGGCGATGTACTGCTTGTTCTTCAGGACCTCAGCGGACTTCTCGCAGCCTGCGGCAGCGGCCTTCTCCAGCTCGGCGATCAGGGCCTTGGCGGGAGCGTCGTTGGCGCGGGTGTTGTTCTTGGTCTCGATGAACTTGGCGTAAGCAGCCTTCATATCCTCCGAAGCCTTGTCCGAGCTGACGATCTCGTCGATCTCGCGGATCAGGTTCTCACGGATGGTCTTCTGGCCCAGATACAGGCCCAGGCCGTGCTCGGCGTTGTCCTCGAACAGGGAGTTGATCCAGGCGGGACCATGGCCGCTGTCCTTGTTGACGGTGTAGGGAGAGATGGCCGCGGTGCCGCCCCAGATGGAGGAGCAGCCGGTGGCGTTGGTGATGTACATCTTCTCACCGAACAGCTGGGTGATCAGACGTGCATAAGAAGTCTCGGCGCAGCCGGCGCAGGAGCCCGAGAACTCCAGCAGGGGCTGGTTGAACTGAGAGCCGATGACGGTGTCGTCCGCAAACTTGCTGGGCTTCTTGGAGATGTTGGCCACGCAGTAGTCGAACACTTCCTGCTCGGCAGCCTGGCTCTCCTGCGGGACCATGGTGATGGCCTTGGTGGGGCAGACGGTGACGCACTCGCCGCAGCCCATGCAGTCCAGCGGAGAAACAGCCATGACGAACTTGTACTCGTTGGCGGGCTTGTTGTCGCGGTACTTGGTCTGCTTGGGAGCGGCAGCCAGCTCTTCCGCGGTCAGCTGGAAGGGACGGATGGTCGCGTGCGAGCAGACGAAGGCGCACTGGTTGCAGCCCACGCACTTGGCGGCATCCCACTCGGGGACGGTGACGGCGGTGCCGCGCTTCTCATAAGCGGAAGCGCCCTGCTCCCACTGGCCGTTGGCGTTGTGGGCGAAGGCGGAGACAGGCAGGCTGTCGCCGTCCATGCGGGCGATGGGCTCCATCACGTCGCGGATCTGCTTGACCAGCTCGGGACGGCCGGCCAGCTCCTTGGGAGCGGGATCGGCGTCGGGGTTGGACCAGCTTGCGGGGACCTCCACCTTGTGGATGGCGTCCACGCCGGCGTCGATGGCCTTCCAGTTCATTTCGACAACGTCCTGGCCCTTCTTGCCGTAGCTCTTCTGGGCGGCCTGCTTCATGAACTTGATGGCGTCGTCGATGGACATGACCTCAGCCAGCTTGAAGAAAGCGGACTGCAGGATGGTGTTGGTGCGCTTGCCCATGCCGATCTCGATGGCCTTGTCGATGGCGTTGATGGTGTACAGCTGGATGTTGTTGTCCGCGATGTACTTCTTGGCCTCGGCGTTCAGGTGGTGAGCCAGCTCCTCATCGGTCCACTGGCAGTTGATCATGAACACGCCGCCGGGCTTGACGTCCTGGACCATCTTCATGCCCATGTTGACGTAAGCGGGGTTGTGGCAGGCCACGAAGTCGGCCTGGTTGATGTAGTAGGGGCTGCGGATGGGCTTGTCGCCAAAGCGCAGGTGGCTGATGGTGACGCCGCCGGTCTTCTTCGAGTCATACTGGAAGTAGGCCTGGACGTACTTGTCGGTGTGGTCGCCGATGATCTTGACCGAGTTCTTGTTGGCGCCGACGGTGCCGTCGCCGCCCAGACCCCAGAACTTGCACTCCTTGGTGCCCTCTGCGGCGGTGATGGGGGCGGGCTTGATCTCGGGCAGGGACAGGAAGGTCACATCGTCGGTGATGCCGATGGTGAACCGCTCCTTGGGCTGATCCTTGGCCAGCTCGGTGTAAACGGCGAAGATGGAGGACGGCGGGGTGTCCTTGCTGCCCAGGCCGTAGCGGCCGCCGGTGACGACGATGTCGTTCTTGCCGGCCTCACGCAGGGTAGCGGCCACATCCAGGTACAGGGGCTCGCCCAGGGCGCCGGGCTCCTTGGTGCGGTCCAGCACGGCGATCTTCTTGGTGGTCTCGGGCAGGACCTTCAGCAGGGAAGCGGAGACCCAGGGACGGTACAGGCGGACCTTGACGATGCCGACCTTCTCGCCGCGGGCGTTCAGGTAGTCGATGACCTCGTCGGCCACGTCGCAGATGGAGCCCATGGCCACGATGACGCGGTCGGCGTCGGGTGCGCCGTAGTAGTTGAACAGGTCGTAGTTAGTGCCGATCTTCTCGTTGATCTTGGCCATGTACTTCTCAACGATGGCGGGCAGGGCATTGTAGACCGAGTTGCAGGCCTCACGATGCTGGAAGAAGACGTCGCCGTTCTCGTGGGAGCCGCGCATCTTGGGGTTCTCGGGGTTCAGGGCGTTCTTGCGGAACTCCTCCACCGCCTCCATGTTGCACATTTCCTTCAGGTCGGCGTAGTCCCACTTCTCGATCTTCTGGTACTCATGCGAAGTACGGAAGCCGTCGAAGAAGTTCAGGAAGGGCACATGGCCCTCGATGGCGCACAGGTGGGCCACAGGGGACAGGTCCATGACCTCCTGGACCGAGCTCTCGGCCAGCATGGCAAAGCCGGTCTGGCGGCAGGCCATGACGTCGCTGTGATCGCCGAAGATGTTCAGCGCCTGGGTCGCGACGGTACGGGCCGACACGTCAAAGACGCAGGGCAGCTGCTCGGCTGCGATCTTGTACATGTTGGGGATCATCAGCAGCAGACCCTGGGAAGCGGTGAAGGTGGTGGTGATAGCGCCTGCACCCAGTGCGCCGTGAACAGCGCCTGCGGCGCCGGCCTCAGACTCCATCTCGACGACCTTGACCTGGTTGCCGAAGATATTCTTCTGGCCTGCTGCGGACCACTGGTCCACCGAGTCAGCCATCGGAGAAGAAGGGGTAATCGGATAGATGGCAGCAACGTCGGTAAACGCATAAGCTACATGCGCGGCCGCGGTGTTGCCATCCATGGTTTGCTTTGCTCTAGGCATTTTTCTTCCTCCATTACTTTTTATTGGGCTGCCCGCCGTGCCGGCGCGGTCTGCGCCGGCTGGCTGCCCTAGGGGTACTTGCGGAACAATGCGCCGTCTGCAGGGCCCGCCTACAGGAAGGCATGATTGCTCATATATTATAATAGCAAATTCGGGGCGCAAAGTAAACGCAATCTGTCTGGTAAAACACACCAATAATTCACTTGAATTTTTGTGCGGTTTTTATCTTTTCCCCATGCAGTTCCCTCTGATTTTGCCGCTTTGGGCCAAAAGGCGCCCCCATCGCGCCCCGGACGGTTGACAGCCCGCCCGCCGGCGGGTAAACTGAAGGTGGAAAAAAGCCGCGCAGCTGTTTTTCCACCGTTTCAACCTGTTTTCCACCCGCGGACGGGCCGGCCCGCCGCGCCGTTGGGAGCAGCCGCCGGCTGTGCACAGAAAGGGGACCTGTATGGAAACGCATTTTGAAAAAACGCTCGAGAGCCAAACCGTATACGAGGGCCGGGTCATCACCGTCACACGGGACACCGCCCTGCTGGAGGACGGCACCACCGCCCTGCGGGACGTGGTCCACCACCACGGCGGCGCCTGCATCCTGCCTTACTACGAGGACGGGACCATCTGCATGGTGCGGCAGTTCCGCTACGCCATGCAGCAGGAGCTGTGGGAGCTGCCCGCCGGCAAGCTGGAGGCCGGCGAGGACCCCTTTGAGGCCGCCAAGCGGGAGCTGACCGAGGAGTGCGGCGTCTATGCCGACGAATACATCTCCCTGGGGCAGGTGTACCCCACCGTCGGCTACGACACCGAAGTCATCTACATCTGGGCTGCCCGGGGGCTGCACCCCGCCCCCATGCACCTGGACGCCGACGAGTTCCTCACCCCCGAGCGCATCCCCCTGGCCCAGGCCTACGAAATGGTCCTGTCCGGCGAGATCAAGGACGCCAAGACGGTGGCCGGCATCCTGAAATTCAAGGCCATGCTGGACGACAAAAAGATCTGACCGCACCCGTCCCGAACCGGAACCAAAACGGCTCCCTCCTCCGCGCAGCGCGGGGAAGGGAGCCGTTTGTCATACTTATCACTCACTCCGCAGGGCCACCACGGGGTCTTTTTTGGCCGCGCTGCGGGAGGGGATCAGGCCCGAGATCAGGGTCAGCAGGACGCTGATGCCCACGAGGACCACCGCGGCGGGCAGCGGCAGGACCGCATAAATGTTGCGGATGCCGCTGAGGGACTGCATCACCGCGCTGATGGGGATGCAGAGGAAGTAGGTGACCACCACGCCGATGAGCCCCGACGAAAAGCCGATGATGACCGTCTCGGCGTTGAACATGACCGAGACGTCCCGCTTGGAGGCGCCGATGGCCCGCAGGATGCCGATCTCCCGCGTGCGCTCCTGGACCGAGATCAGGGTGATGACCCCGATCATGATGGAGGAGACCACCAGCGAGATGGCCACAAAGGCCACCAGCACATAGGTAATGGCGTTGATGATGGAGGTGACGGTGGACATCAGCAGGCCCACATAGTCGGTGTAGGAGATCTGGTGCAGCTCGTCCCGGGTGGCGTTGTAGCCGGCGATGACCTGCTCGATGGTGTCCTTGCTGTTGAAGGAAGCCGCGTACAGGTTGATGGCCGAGGGGGACTCCAGGTCGATGCAGCCCATGGCGGTGAGGTTGCCCTCATAGGTCGAGTCGGAGAACTGCATCACCGTCTCGTAATAGGCCGCCCACTGGTCGGGGGTGTAGCCGTCCATCGCCAGCTCCAGGGCGCTGGCCTTTTGGGCGTCGGGCAGCAGGGCCAGCTGGGCCTGCACCTGCTGGGCGTACTGGCTTTCCATCTGGGTGGTCAGCATCTGGGAGAAGGTGGACCGCAGGTCCTCGTCGCTCATCCCGCTCACGTAGCTGTCGATCTGCTCCTGACTGACGCTCATCTGCTGGGTGAGGACCGAGGACAGGGTGGAGATGATCTCCTCCCGGCTCATGCCGCCCAGCATCTCGTCCACCTGCCGGCCGATCAGCTCCTGGTCGGGCAGGCTCATGATCTGGACGTAGACCCCGGCCTTGCCCGCCTGGTCCAGGCCGGCGATATAATCCCGCAGCTCCTGTTCCTTTTCCGCTTTGGTCAGGCTGTCCGCCCGGGAGGCGAAAGGCAGCCCGGTCAGGACGTCCCGGCTGGGGTCGGCCTTCTGGGCCGCCACCGCGTCGGACTGGTCGGCCTGCTCCACGATGTAGTCGATCAGGCCGGAGGTATAGCAGATCTTACCCGACAGCATCCCGTTCTCCACATCGGGGCTCTTGCGGATGATGCCGGTGACCTGCAGCCGGAGGGCGTTGTCATAGAGGTATTTCAGGCCGGCATCGGTCTGGCGCAGGTCGTTGTAAAGGCCGGTGCCGGCGTCGTAGCTGTAGCAGGACGAGGGCAGGATCACCCGGTAATCCTGGGCGCAGATCTCCTCGTAGGTCCACCGGTCCTGCCGGACGGTGCCGGTGTCCCTGCCGTCGGCGATGGCCTGCATCTCCTCTTCGGGGATCAGCCCCAGGGCGTACAGGGTCATGTCGTCCAGCTCGTTGTTTTCGTCCACCACCAGGACCACCTGGTCGTAGCTGGCGGGCCAGGAGCCATAGATCAGCTCGTACTGATGGGTGATCAGGGGGTTGACCGGCGCGCCGTTCTCCCCGGGCAGCAGCTCCTGCCAGAGGGTCATCATGCCGCCGCCCATCACCGAGGACATCCCCGACGCAGTGTACATCTGCCCGTAGGTGGAGTTCTGGTCCAAACCGGTCATCCAGGAGGCCGAGGCGGCGTCCGCCCCCATCACCGAGATCAGCAGCTTCTGGATCATCTGGGTGGTGTCCGACTGTATGATGCTGCCGTCGGCGGTGCGGGTGTAGACCTGGGGGCTGATGCTGTAGGAATACTGCATCCCGCTCAGGGCGCTGCGGAGGGGCGACGCCGGGTCGGCCAGCTGCTCTTCCAGATAACGCTTGAAGCTCTTCAGGTCGTTTTGCGCCACGTCCAGATTGTACACCGCCGAGACCAGCTCCCGCACCGCCGGGCGCTCGTAGACCGCGTCCTTCTGGTGGGCGTCCTGCTCGGTCTGCAGGTTCATGAAGGTCTGGATCAGGCTGGTCAGGTCGATGCTGGTGGCCTGGATGGACAGGGGATAGGCCGAGAGGGCGTTTTCCTGCATGACGTTGATGTAGTCGGTCATGCCCCGGGACACCGAGAGGATCAGCGCGATGCCGATGATGCCGATGGACCCCGCAAAGGCGGTCAGGGTGGTGCGGCCCTTTTTGGTGAACAGATTTTTGAGGGACAGCCCGAACGAGGTCAGCAGGGACATGGAGGGCTTGCGGATCTTTTTGCCACGGGTGGCCTCCAGCTCGGCGGCGTCGGCGGCCCGCTCGGCCTCCAGCTCGGCAGGGGACAGGGGGTTCGAGTCGCTGGTCAGCTCGCCGTCCAGCACCCGGATGATGCGGGAGGAATACTGCTCCGCAAGGGCCGGGTTGTGGGTGACCATGACGATCAGCCGGTCGCGGCTGATCTCCTTCAGCAGGTCCATGACCTGGACGCTGGTCTCGGTGTCCAGGGCGCCGGTGGGCTCGTCGGCCAGGATGATGTCGGGGTTATTGACGATTGCCCGGGCAATGGCCACCCGCTGCATCTGGCCGCCGGACATCTCGCTGGGCCGCTTGAACAGCTGGCTGCCCAGGCCCACCTTTTCCAGCGCATCGATGGCCCGGTCCCGCCGCTCGGCCCGGCTGACCCCCGACAGGGTCAGGGCCAGCTCCACGTTCCGCAGCACCGTCTGGTGGGGGATCAGGTTGTAGCTCTGGAACACGAACCCCACCGAGTGGTTCCGGTAGGCGTCCCAGTCCCGGTCCTGGAAGGATTTGGTGGAGCGCCCGTTGATGATCAGGTCGCCGTCGGTGTACTGGTCCAGGCCGCCGATGATGTTCAGCAGGGTGGTCTTGCCGCAGCCCGACGGGCCCAGGATGGACACGAACTCCGAGCGCCGGAACTGGATGCTGACCCCTTTCAGGGCGTGGACGACGGTGGCGCCCATGGGATAATCTTTTTTGATGTTGCGTAATTCAAGCATAGCGGTACATTTTCACCTTGTTCGGCCGGGGCCTGTGCGCGGCGGCGCATCCGGCGCATGGTCCTACCCGGGCTTTTCTGCGCTCAGCCGTCGAAACCTGCGGCCCCCGTCAGCCCGCAGGCCGTTGTGTGGATCAAACTTGTGTGTAGTATACCGCAGAATTGTGAACGTTTTTTTGACGTTTCGAGCAGCAGCCGTGAAACTTTTGCCCTCACAGGGAGGAGATGAAGATCTCGACGCCGATCAGGATCAGGATGACGCCGCCCAGGATGGAGGCCTTGCCCGCCAGCCGGGTGCCGAACTTCCGCCCCAGGATCAGCCCTGCGGTGCAGATCACGAAGGTGACCGCCGCGATCACCGCCGCGCAGGCCAGCGCCATCAGGGGCCCGTACCCGGCGATGGTGAAGCCCACCGACAGCGCGTCGATGGAGGTCGCCACCCCCTGCAGGATCAGCCCGCCCTTGCTGACGGCCCCGGCCTCCTCCTCTTCGTTGGGGCGGATGCCTTCCAGCAGCATTTTGCCGCCGATGTAGGCCAGCAGGAGCAGGGCGATCCAGGGGATCAGGACGGTGAACCCCTCGAACAGCTGGAGCACCGTGTGGACGCAGATCCAGCCCAGCAGGGGCATCAGGGCCTGAAAGCCGGCAAACACCCCCGCGATGGTGAACATCCGGCGGCGGCTCATGCCCGGCTCGTTGAGGCCGTTGGCCAGCGACACCGAAAAGGCGTCCATGGCCAGGCCCACGCCCAGCAGTATACTATTGACAAAAAAACGCAGACTCCATTCCATGATCGGTTCCTCCATGGCAGATTTTGGGCGCAAAAAACGGGCGCAGCGCCGGCGGCTGTGCCCGGAGGTCCGTTTGGTCAGGGAAGCAGACTCCATGTACACAGCATACGTCCGATGCTGAGGACATGAGTCTCGCAACAGAAGGGCCGCATCGCCCCTCGTGGCAAGCCAGGCCCGCAGGCCAGTATGTTGACTTGCCGCGCCGGCCCTTTTGGCCCGGCGCTTGCTACTCCCTCATGGGTTCCTTTGCGGTTTACGGCCCTTAGCGTACCATATGGGGGCAGGGTTTGTCCATAGAAACCATGCCGCCTTGACTTTTTGCCCCCGATGCTCTATCATCCATTCCAGAGGACAGCCCCTGCGGGGGCGGAGGGAGGCAATGTTCCGTATGTTCTGGCAGATTTTGGCCGTCTACCTGGCGGCGGTCAACCTGGCCGCCTTTGCGGCTTTCGGCATCGACAAATGGAAGGCGGTGCGCCAGCGCTGGCGCATCCCGGAGGCCACCCTGCTGGGCCTTGCCCTGGCAGGGGGCGCGCTGGGCGGCCTGGCGGGGATGCGGCTGTTCCATCACAAGACCCGCAAGGCGCGTTTTTTCGTGGGGCTGCCCGTGATGCTGGCGCTGCATCTCTGCATCCTCGGGGCCCTTCTCTTCCTGCCAAGGCAATAAAGCTCAAAAAGAGGGTATGGACACCACAAAGGTCCATACCCTCTTGCTCTTGTTTTATTCTTCCGTTTCCTCGCTGTCGGGGCGGGCGGCCTCTTCGGCGGCCTCCTGGGCCTCCTCGGCGGCTTCCAGGGCGGCCACTTCCTCGGCGGTGGGCTCGGCGTCGCCGGCCTCCATCTCGGGCTTGGCGGTCTCGGCCTGGTCGTCGTGGTCGGTGCGGGCCACCACCGTGACCCGGTCGGTCTCGCCCAGGCGCATGACCCGGACGCCGCTGCCGTAGCGGCTTTGGATGTTGATGTCCTCCGCGTGCATCCGGATGATGACGCCTTCCTGGCTGCTGAGCAGCACGTCGTCGGTGTCGTCCACGATCTTGATGCCGGCCACCTTGTCCTTGGCGGCGTCGTAGTTGCGGACGCCCTTGCCGCCGCGGCCGGTCAGGCGGTAGTCCTCGATCCGGGTGCGGCGGCCCTTGCCCTGCTCGGTGACGGTCAGGACGGTGGCGCCTTCACGGCAGATGGAGACGCCCACCACCTCGTCGCCCTCTTCCAGGCGGATGGCGCGGACGCCGTGGCCGCCGCGGCCCATGGGCCGGGCGTCGCTCTCGTAAAAGCGGATGGCCTGGCCGTTGCGGGTGGCTGCGATCAGGGTGTCGTTGCCGCTGGTCAGGCGGGTCCAGGCGATGGAATCGCCCTCGTTCAGGGCGATGGCGATCAGGCCGGACTTGCGGATGTTGGCGTACTGGCTGAGGGGGGTGCGCTTGATCAAGCCCTGGCGGGTGACCATGGTGACATAGCCTTCCTCCCCGCGGTCGTCCCTGGTGGACTGGCGCAGCATATTGGTGACCTTTTCGCCTTCGGCCAGCTGCAGCAGGTTGACGATGTGGGCCCCCTTGCTGGTGCGGCTGCCCTCGGCGATGGTGTAGCCCTTGATGCGGAACAGCCGGCCCCGGTCGGTGACGAACAGGACATAATCGTGGGTGGAGCCCACAAACATCTCCTGGACGATGTCCTCTTCCTTGCGGGTCATGCCCAGGATGCCCCGGCCGCCCCGGTGCTGGGCCTGGTAGATGGCCTTGGGCTGGCGCTTGACGTAGCCGGCCTCGGTCAGGGTGTAGACGCACTGCTCCTCGGTGATCAGGTCTTCGATGTCCACCTCGCCGGTGACCGTCTCGATCTCGGTGCGGCGGGGGTCGGCAAAGCGGCGCCGGATCTCCTGCAGTTCCTCCTTGACGATGGACAGCACCCGGCTGTCGTCCGCCAGGACGCCCTGCCAGTCCTCGATCTTGGCCCGCAGGCCGGACAGCTCCTCCTCGATCTTGAGGATCTCCAGCCCGGCCAGGCGGCCCAGCTGCAGCTTGACGATGGCGTCGGCCTGGGGGTCGTCGAAGCCGAACCGCTCCATGATGGCGGCCTTGGCCTCCGCCATGCCGCCCTTGCAGGCCCGGATGGTGGCGATCAGCTCGTCCACGATGTCGGTGGCCTTTTTCAGGCCCTCCAGGATGTGGGCCCGCTCCTGGGCCTTTTTCAGGTCGTAGCTGGTGCGCCGGCGGATCACCTCGTCCTGGAACTCGACGTACTTGGCGATCATCTGCTTGAGGGTCAGCACCTTGGGCACCTTGTGGTCGATGGCCAGCATATTGACGCCCACGGTGTCCTGCAGCTGGGTGTAGCGGTACAGCTGGTTGAGCACCACCTGGGGGTTGGCGTCCCGGCGCAGGCCGATGACGATCCGCATCCCCTTGCGGTTGGTCTCGTCGTTCAGGTCCGAGATGCCGTCCACCCGCTTGTCCTTGACCAGCTCGGCGATGTTCTCGATCAGCCGGGCTTTATTGACCATATAGGGGATCTCGGTGACCACGATCTGGAAGCGGCCGTTCTTCTTTTCCTCAATGACGGCCCGGCCCCGGAGGGTGATCTTGCCCCGGCCGGTGGCGTAGGCGGCCCGGATGCCGCTGCGGCCCATGATGATGCCGGCGGTGGGGAAGTCGGGGCCCTTGATATACTCCATCAGGCCGGCCAGGTCGATGTCGGGGTTGTCGATGTATGCGATGCACCCGTCGATCACTTCGCCCAGGTTGTGGGGCGGGATGTTGGTGGCCATGCCCACCGCGATGCCCTGGCTGCCGTTGACCAGCAGGTTGGGGAAGCGGCAGGGCAGCACCTGGGGCTCCTTTTTGGTGTCGTCGTAGTTGGGGTCCCAGTCGACGGTGTCCTTGTCGATGTCGGTGAGCATCTCCACGGCCATCCGGCTCATGCGGGCCTCGGTGTAACGGTAGGCGGCAGGGGGGTCGCCGTCCACCGAGCCGAAGTTGCCCTGGCCGTCCACCAGGGGATAGCGCATGGAAAAATCCTGGGCCAGGCGGACCATGGCGTCGTAGACCGACGCGTCGCCGTGGGGGTGGTAAGAGCCCAGCACCGCGCCGACGGTATCGGCCGACTTGCGGTAGGGGTGGGCGGGGTCGTTGCCGCGCTCGTGCATGGTGAACAGGATGCGCCGGTGGACCGGCTTCAGGCCGTCCCGGACGTCGGGCAGGGCCCGGGAGACGATGACCGACATGGAGTAATCCAAAAAGGCGGTCTCGATCTCTTTTTTGACGTCCCGGATGATCTTTTTGTTCCCGGTGCCGGGTATCATGACGTAATCTTCTTCCATAGTTCCTCCAGAGTGTGTGAATCTCCCTTTTCAGCCCTGAAGCGCAGGGCAAAGGGACGCGCGGCGCTGCTTACACGTCCAGTTTGGCGTACTGCGCGTTGTTCTCGATAAAGCGGCGGCGGGGCTCCACCTGGTCGCCCATCAGGATGGTGAAGGCTTCGTCGGCCTTTTCCGCATCCTCGATGGTGATCTGGACGATCACCCGGTTGTCGGGGTTCATGGTGGTCTCCCACAGCTGCTCGGGGTTCATCTCGCCCAGGCCCTTGTAGCGGTTCACCTTGGCCCCGGGCATCTCCCGGGTCAGGGCGGCCATTTCTTTTTCGTTGTAGGCGTATTTGACGGTGTTGCCCTTCTGCACCCGGAACAGGGGAGGCTGGGCCACATAGACGTGGCCCTGCTCGATCAGGGGCCGCATATAGCGGAAGAAGAAGGTCAGCATCAGGGTGCAGATGTGGGAGCCGTCCACGTCCGCATCGGCCATGATGAACACCTTGTCGTAGCGCAGTTTGGAAATATCGAATTCTTCCCCGATGCCGCAGCCCAGGGCCAGCACCACCGGCATCAGCTTGTCGTTGCCGTAGATCTTGTCGGCGCGGGCCTTTTCCACGTTCAGCATCTTGCCCCACAGGGGGAGGATGGCCTGGATGGCCGAGTCGCGGCCCATCTTGGCCGAGCCGCCGGCCGAGTCGCCCTCGACGATGAAGATCTCGGTCTTGGAGGGGTCGTTCTCGCGGCAGTCGGCCAGCTTGCCGGGCATCCGGCTGTTTTCCAGCACGCTCTTGCGGCGCACCAGCTCCCGGGCCTTTTTGGCGGCGGCCCGGGCCCGGGCGGCCTGGGTGGCCTTTTCAAAAATGGCCTTGGCGACGGCGGGGTTCTCTTCAAAGAACTCGGTCAGCCGGGTATAGACCATGTTGGAGACCATGGTCCGGATCTCGGTGTTGCCCAGCTTGGCCTTGGTCTGGCCCTCGAACTCCGCTTCCTGCAGCTTGACCGAGATGACGCAGATCAGGCCCTCCCGCACGTCCGAGCCGGAGAGGTTCTCGTCCTTGTCCTTGAGCAGGCCGTGGCTGCGGCCGTAATCGTTGAACACCCGGGTCAGGCTGGAGCGGAAACCCTCCTCGTGGGTGCCGCCGTCCGGGGTGTTGACGTTGTTGGCAAAGCTCAGCACCAGCTCGTTGTAGCTGGTGTTGTACTGCATGGCGATCTCGGCCTCGGCCTTGTCGGTCCGGGCGGCCAGATAGATCACGCTGGGGTGCAGCACCTCGAGGTTGCGCTTTTCGTTCAGGTAGGTGACAAAGCTGCGGATGCCGCCCTCGTAGCACATGACCTCCTGCCGGTAGCAGGGGGCGCCCTCCTGGCCGTCCTCCAGGATGGGGGTGTACAGCTCCCGCTCGTCGGTGAGGGTGATCTTGAGCCCTGCGTTCAGGAAGCTCTCTTCCCGCAGGCGCTTTTCCAGGGTGTCGAAGTCAAAGACGGTGGTCTCCCGGAACATCTCGGGGTCGGGCTTGAAGGTGACGCGGGTGCCGGTGGATCCCTCCGGCGCGGGGCCCACCTCGCGGAGGGGGCCGTCGGGGTCGCCGCGGCGGAAGGTCTGCTCGTACTCTTTGCCGTCCCGGCGCACCTGGACGGTCAGCCACTCGGAGCAGGCGTTGACCACCGACGCGCCCACGCCGTGCAGGCCGCCGGACACCTTGTAGCCCGAGTTCTCGCCGCCGAACTTGCCGCCGGCGTGCAGGATGGTAAAGACGACGGTGACGGCGGGCAGGCCGGTGTCGGGCTGGACGCCCACCGGGATGCCGCGGCCGTTGTCGGTGACCTCGATGACGTCGCCTTTTTTGATCTTGACCTCGATGTGGTCGCAGTGGCCGGCCAGGGCCTCGTCGATGGAGTTGTCCACGATCTCGTAGACCAGGTGGTGCAGGCCACGCTCGCCGGTGGAGCCGATATACATGCCCGGCCGCTTGCGGACCGCCTCCAGCCCTTTGAGGACCTGGATCTCGCTGCCGTCGTACTCGTGGTCGGTGGCGGTATCCCTGCTGGTGATGATATCCTCTGCCATTGTATCTCTCCCTCTTCATTCGTTCCGTTCCCGGGGGGAGGCAAGCCCTTTTCAGGCCCATCGCCCTTTGGTCCGGGTCGGGTTCAGTTGCTTCTCTTACAAGTTTATTTTATCGCAAATGCGTGGTTCTTTCAAGCAAAAAGCCCGGTGCGCCTCACTCTTTGGCCGCCTCGGGGCCGGGCAGGGGCTGCTCGGCGCGGCGGCGCAGAGCGGCGCTGGACAGCTCGGACAGATAGACCGTATCCACCGGGCTGTCGGCCAGGACGTAGCTCTGGGGCAGCTCGTCCGACAGGCTGACCACCGCCCCGTTTTTCTGGGCATAATCCAGGAAGGCCCGCCCCCGGGGGGACACCGTGGTGGTCTCAAGGCTGAAAATGCCGATGATGTCTCTTGTATTCAGGACATAGTCCCGGCCCAGATGCCAATACATCGCTTCTCCTTTTGCTGGTCTTGTTGGTCACAGGGGGGTCAGGACGCCGCCGTCCATCCGGCAGATGACCCCGTCGGTGTGCAGCAGCGCCGCGTCGTCGCAGCTGGTGACGAAGGTCTGGCGCTCCCGCATGCGGGTCAGCAGATAGGCCCGCCGCCCCTCGTCCAGCTCGCTGAGCACGTCGTCCAGCAGCAGCACCGGCCTTTCGCCGGTGATGCGGGCGGAAGCGTCGGCCTCGGCCATCTTCAGGCTGAGAACGACGCTGCGCTGCTGGCCCTGGCTGGCAAAACTGCGGGCCGGCTGGCCGTCCAGGGCAAAGGCCAGGTCCTCCCGGTGGGGGCCGCACAGGCTCTGCCCGGCCCGCAGCTCTTCGTCGCGGCGGGCGGCCAGCCGTGCAGCCAGCCCGCCCGGCTCAAACTGGGCCTCGTAGGTGATGGCAAGCGCCTCGGCCCCGTGGGACAGCTGACGGTAGTTGTCCGACGCCATGGGGGCCAGCAGATCCAGATAGCTCCGGCGCCGGGCCTGGATCTCCTCGCCGCAGGCGGCAAGGTCCACGTTCAGCACTTCCAGCAGGTCCAGTTTTTCGGCCAGGGGGCGCTCCTGCCCGGCCGGGGAGCGGCGCAGCAGGCTGTTTTTCTGCTGCAGCACCCGGACGTAGCGCCGGTACAGGGTCAAATACCCCGGGTATAACTGGCAGAGCGCCGCGTCCAGAAAGCGGCGCCGGCCGTCGGGCGGGCCCTTGACCAGGCTCAGGTGCCCGGGGTCGAACACCACTGCCGGGAAGCTGCCCGCCAGGCTGGAGGCCCGCCTGGGCGGCGCACCGTTGCGCACCGCATACCGGCCCGGCCGGCCCGCGCCGGCTGCGCCCACCGTGAGGCGGATCTCATTTTCCTTGCCGCTGTCCTCCACGGTCGCCGCCTCCAGGGCGGCGTACTCCGCCCCGCGGCGGATCAGCTCGCCGTCCTTGCCGCCCCGGAAGCTCTTGCCCCCGGTCAGCAGCCAGACCGCTTCCAGGAGGTTGGTCTTGCCCTGGCCGTTGTTGCCGCAGATGACGGTCAGCTCGGGGCCGGGGACCAGAGAGGCCGCGGCGATGTTGCGGTAATTTTCCAGGTTCAGTGAAGCCAGGCGCATCCGTCACTGTCCCTCAGCGATCCGGACGGCGCGGCCGTCCAGCTCCACGGTGTCGCCGGGGCGGCACTTTTTGCCCCGCATGGTGCACACCTCGCCGTTCAGCCGGACCTCGCCGGCCTGGATCCGCTCCTTGGCCTCGCCGCCGGTTTCGCACAGGCCCGCGAACTTGAGCAGGGCGTCCAGCTTGATAAAATCGGTATGAATGACCACCCGTTCCATCCCGGCACCTCCTTTAATCGTTGCGGAACCGCACCGGCAGCACCAGATAGAGGAAATCGTCCCCTTCGGCCGGCAGGATCTTGACCGGGCTGAGGGGCCCGCTCAGCTGGACCCGCACCTGCTCGGTGCGCGCGTTGCGCAGTGCGTCCAGGAGATAGCGGTTGTTGAAGCCGATCTCCACTTCGTCCCCCTCGCAGGCGGCGGCAAATTCGTCCATCACCCGGCCCAGGCTGGTCTGGCAGCGGACGATCACTTTACCATCTGTAAAGGTGATGCGGAGGGGATTTTTTAAACGCTCTGTAATAATCAGGGAGGCCCGCTCGATGGTCTCCACAAACCCCTTGGTGTCCAGCACCGCCTGGGTGCGGTACCCCTCGGGGATGACGTTCTTGTAGTTGAGGAACTCGCCCTCGATCAGCCGGCTCATAATGGTATAACCAGCTGTATTAAATACGATGTAGCGGCGGTTTGCGCTGATGTGGACCTCCGCTTCGTCGTCGTTGGCCAGCAGCCGCAGCACCTCGTTCATGGTCTTGCCGGGGACGATGATCCGGATCTCCTTATTGGCCTGGACTTTCCGGTCCACGATGGCCAGCCGGAAGCCGTCCAGGGCCACCACCGTCAGGCGGTCGGGCTGGATCTCGAACAGTTCGCCGGTGTGGGCGGGGCGTTTTTCGTCCTGGCTGACGGCGTAAAGGGTCCGCTCGATCATCTCCCGGAACATCCCGGTCTTGATGGTCAGGGTATCCTCGGCGCCGGTGTTGGGCAGCTGGGGGAAATCCGCCGCGGGCATGCTCTGGATCTCGAACTGGGCAACTCCGCCCTGGATCGTGGTTTTTCCGTTGTCGGCCACCGAGATGCTGATCTGTCCGGCGGGCATCCGGCGGACCATGTCGTTGAGCAGTTTGGCGTTCAGGACGATGTCGCCGGCCTCGAGGACGTTGGCTTCGATGGTGGTGACGATGCCCAGCTCCATGTCATAGCCGGTGAGGGTGAGGTTGAAACCTTCGGCTTTCAGCAAAATGCCCTCCAGGGCGGGGGTGGTGGAGCGGGGCGTTACGGCGCGGGAGACGCCGTCGATGGCGGCGCTCAGAAGGGTTTTGTCGCAGATGATGTTCAATTTCGTTTTTCTCCCTTTTTATTGGCTTGGACTTGTGGGGTCCCTGTAAGGTTTTGTGCGGAAAAGGGCCGGTGGAGCCGTCTCTCTATTGATACTTGTTGCAGTAAACGTAGTAGGGGCCGGGGATTGTGTGGAAAACCCTGATTTTCCTTTTCCTGACAAGGGTTTTGCTTTTCCACCCGGATGTGAAGCTTTTGTGGACAGTTTGTGGAAACGGGTCTGGCCGTTTTCTTTTCCACCTGCCCTGTGGAAAAGAAAAGTTGAATGTTGAAAACTCGGTGTAAAAAGTGGAGAACTTTCCGCCCCGGGAGGCTGTGCCTTGCCCGGCAGGGGACAGGGGCTGGGGTTTTCCTCTTTTTCTTCCGGTTTTGTGGAGAAAAGGGGGCTTAAGCCTTGACGTTTTTGATGATGTCGTCCACCGTTTCCCGCAGGTGCTGGTCGTTTTTCATGTCCCGCTCCATGGTCTTGAGGGAGTAGACGATGGTGGAGTGGTCCCGGCCGGAGAATTCGCGGCCGATGTCCTCCATGCTCATGCCGGTGACTTCCCGCAGGATATAGATGGCCACCCGGCGGGCGCTGGCGATGGAGGCGTTGCGCTTGGTGCCCCGGATGTCGCTGACCGACACGTTGAAGGTGCGGGACACCTCCCCGATGATCTTTTCGACGGTCACCGGGATGGGCTGGGTCTCGTTCAGGATGTCCTTGATGGCGTTCTGGGCCACCGAGATCACCGGCTGGATGCCCTCCAGCATATAGTAGGCGTTCAGTTTTTTGACGGCGCCTTCCAGCTGGCGGATGTTGTTTTTCAGGTGGTTGGCGATGAATTCGGCCACGTTTTCGGGCAGGTCCAGGTGGAGCAGCTCGGCCTTGCGCTTGACGATGGCCACCCGGGTCTCGAAATCCGGCGGCTGCACGTCGGCGGTCAGGCCCCACTCGAAGCGGGTGCGCAGCCGCTCTTCCAGGCTTTTGATCTCCTTGGCCGGCCGGTCGGAGGCGATGACGATCTGTTTGTGGGCGTCGTGGAGAGAGTTGAAGGTGTGGAAGAACTCTTCCTGGGTGGATTCCTTCCCGGCGATGAACTGGATGTCGTCCACCAGCAGCAGGTCCGCCACCCGGTATTTGGCCCGGAAGTCCTCGGTGCTGCCGGCGCGGATGGCCGCGATCAGCTCGTTGGTGAACTGCTCGCAGGTCACGTACATGATGACGAAGTCGGGGTGGGTTCGCTTGATCTCGATCTGGATGGCGGTGAGCAGGTGGGTCTTGCCCAGGCCCGACCCGCCGTAGATGAACAGGGGATTGTAAGCCCCCGAGGGGTTGGCCGCCACCGCCTGGGCCGCTGCGAAGGCGAACTGGTTGGACGGGCCCTTGATAAAGTTCTCGAAGGTAAATTCATAATTGCCCTGGGGGCTGGCGGGGTTCAGGTCGTACTGCTGGGCCAGGACCACTTCATGGGGCGGGGTGCTGGGCACAACGAGCTGAATGTCCACGTCAAACCCAAGGACAGACTTGAAAGCCTCTTTCAGCAAGCCCAGATACCGGTCGGACACGATCTTGCAGATGAAATCGTTCCGCACCGACAGGGTGATATGGCTCGAGTCCTCAAAGCTGACCGGCTCCAGCCCGTCGATGTAGAGGTTGTAGGTGGGCTCTGCCATCTGGCCTTTGCAGTAGAGCTGGGCGGCTTCTAATACGTCCTTGAAAGAATCCATAAAACATCCACTCCATTGAAGTTTTCAACATAGGTACCGATACCCTGTCAGTATAACACAAAACGGCGCAAACGTCCAGAATCAAGGCCCCTATTTATATAATGTAACCAGTATGGGCCGGCGGGGCGGGGTTCATACCCCCGGGCGATATTGTGTCCGGCAGGGCGCATACCCCCAAAATATTGTGTCCGGCGGGGTTTTCCACCGGAAAAGGTGAAAATGTTGAAAAACTTTGCACAAAAAATTTTTGAAGGAAAGCGAAAAAATGCTTGACAGAAGGCAAATCCATGCGATATACTATTAAATCGCAAGCCTGTCCCCTTTGCCCTTGCTGTACAGGGCGTATCACAGGGGCGCAAGACCGACATCCAGGACCCCGCACCCCGGGGGCAAGACTTTAGGAGGAACCTACTATGAAGAGAACTTTCCAGCCCAAGAAGCGCCAGCGCAAGCAGGTCCACGGCTTTCTGACCCGTATGAGCACCAAGAACGGCCGCAAGGTCATCAATGCCCGCCGTGCCAAGGGCCGCAAGAGCCTGACTGTCTGATGGCATCCTGCCGCAGGCCGGGCCCCTGTGCCCTGGCCGCAGCATCCCCGGACAATCAAAAATGCGCACGAAAAGGCCGCTGATGGAAATTGGTGGCCTTATTTTTTCAGAAAAAACTGGAATTGTGTGAAAAAATTCGGGTGGCGGTCTTTCAAAGCCGCCCGTTTTTTGCTATACTGACAAGGTAAGGCCCTGTCGGCATGGCCGCACAGCTCCTTGCAGGAATAGGAGGCCCGCAGATGCGATACCGTCCGCTGCGGCACAACAGCGAGTTCGGGCGGGTCTATGCGCGGGGCAAGGCGTATGTGGACCATGCCCTTGTGCTGTATGTGCTCAAGACACGCGCCAAACAGACCCGCGTTGGCCTGACCGCCACCAAAAAGGTGGGCTGCGCCGTCCGGCGCAACCGCGCCCGCCGGGTCATGAAGGCGGCCATCGACGAACATCTCGACTACAACATCGGCGGCTACAATCTGATCTTTGTGGCCCGCGCCGCCACCCCCGGGCTGAAAAGCTGGCAGGTATCCCGGGCGATGGCCCGGCTGTTCCGCCAGGCGGGGCTGCCCGACAAGGCCCTGGACCCCGGCGCGCCCCCGCCGGCCAGCCGCCCCCCGCGCCGGAGCGAGGAAGCCCGGCCGGCCCCGCCGGAAGGGCAGGCCGGCGCCCCGTGAACCGGCTGCAGAAACTCTGCCGGGACGCGCTGTGCGTCCCCATCCGGCTGTACAAGCGGTTCATCAGCCCGGGCCTTGGGCGCAACTGCCGCTTTACCCCCACCTGCAGCGAATACGCCATCCAGGCCATCCAGACCCACGGCTGCCTCAAGGGCCTGCTGCTGGCCGCCTGGAGGATCGCCCGCTGCAACCCCCTGGGCCGCTGGGGCTACGACCCGGTGCCCGCGCCCGGCCGCTGGACCAACCCCCGGCGGGTGCTCCACCCGCCCCGCGCCCGGCCCAAACGTTGACGAGGGGATCTTGCATTAGCTTCTTGTGACGGCCCGGCAGCTGTGAGCGGGCTGTCCCACGCATAAAAACCGTTCCGCGCTCACAGGCGGGACAGAATGGAAGCGCATATGAACTTTTTCTACATTCTCGCCTGGCCGCTCGGCTATGTCATGGAGCTGATCTACAACATCATCCCCAATTACGGCTGGGACCTCATCCTCTTCACCCTTCTGATCCGGCTGCTGAGCATCCCCCTGTCCATCAAGCAGCAGAAGAACATGGTCCGGATGACCGCATTCCAGCCCATGATCGAGGAGATCCAGAAGAAGTACAAGGACAAGCCCGACAAGCAGCAGGAGGAGATGCTCCGCCTGCAGCAGGACTTCGGCTACAGCCCCACCTCGGGCTGTCTGCCCATGCTCCTGAACCTCTTTGTCATGTTCGGCGTCATCGGCGTCGTCTATGAGCCGCTGAACCGCATCTTCCACATCAGCAACGACCTGCTCACCGCCGCGGGCACCGCCCTGACCAACCTGGGCATCCCGTTCACCAACGTCACCCGCGACAACCTCATCATCGAGCAGGTGCTGGCAGGGGAGCCCAGCGTCACCGGGATCTTCTCGGCCGGCCAGCTGGAGACCATCACGGAATTCAGCCAGCACATGAACTTCTTCGGCATCGACCTGACGAGGGTGCCCCAGTATAACCTCAGCCCCGAGAACCTGCCCCTGCTGGTCTTCCCCATTCTGGCCCTCATCACCAGCTTTATCTCCACCTGGTACAGCATGAACAGCAGCGGCCAGAAGCTGCAGGGCAGCATGAAAACGATGATGTACATCATGCCGCTGATGTATATCTTCTTCTGCTTCACCGTGCCCACCGCTTTCTCGCTGTACTACGTCATCTCCAACGTGGTCATGATGATCCAGAGCGCCGTCATGAAAAAGATCTACGACCCGGACAAGGTCAAGGCCGAAGTGGCCGCCGAGATCGAGCAGAAGCGCAAGGAGCAGCGCCGGGGCGTCAAGAGCACCACGGTCAAGGTGGTGGACGAAAAGACCGGCCAGACGGTGGAAAAGAACGTCTCGGCCAGCGAGATGAACAAGCTGCGGCTGGAATACGCCCGCAAGCTGGACGAGGAAAAGTATAAGGACGAGAGGACTGTGCCTCTCGCTGAACTGAACAAGAGCAAGGAGGAGTGAGTCGGATGATCCGTTCCAAGGAAGCCACCGGAAAAACGGTGGAAGAAGCCCGCGCAGCGGCCTGCGCTGCCCTGGGCGTCAGCGAAGACGATCTGAATGTGAGCTACGAGGTCCTCGAGATGCCCCAGAGCACCGGCTTTCTGGGCCTGAAGAAGATCCCCGCCAAGGTGCGCGTGATCGTGGAGGAAGAGGATCCCGCCCCCGCCGCGCCCGAAAAGCCTGCGGTGAAGGTGGTCCGGGCCGAGAAGGCCCAGCCGGCCGAGCCCGCGGAGAAGGCTGAAAAAGCCCAGCCGGCCCCGGCTCCCCAGCCCGCCGAAAAGCCCGCCCCCCAGCCTGCCCCGGCCCAGAAGCCTGCCGCCGCTCCCGCCGCGCAGGCCCCTGCCGCCGCCGTCACCGCGGCGCCCGCGGCGGTGGATGAGACGCCGGTCCCCATCGACATCGAGGCCAACCCCAAGGTGAAGGCCGCCGTGGAGTATCTGAAAGAGATCGTGGCCCTGATGGGAGTGGAGGACGTGACCTTCAGCGCCGTCCAGAAAGGGGAGGCCACCATCATCCGCCTGGACGGCGACAAGATGGGCGCCCTGATCGGCCGCCGGGGCGAGACCATGGAGAGCCTCTCTTATCTGGCCAGCCTGGTGGCCAACCGGATGGAAGGGGATTACATCAAGCTGGGCCTGGACGTGGCCGGCTACCGCGGCAAGCGGGAAAACGACCTGACCGCCCTGGCCCAGAAAATCGGCCAGAAGGTCCGCCGCAGCGGCCGCTGCTTCTCCATGGAGCCCATGAACCCCTACGAGCGCCGGATCATCCACTCGGCCATCAGCCAGATGGAGGGCCTGCGCAGCGAGAGCAAGGGCGAGGGCAAGGACCGGCACGTGGTCATCTACTCCACCGAGCCGGGGGCCCAGACCGAGACCTATGAGCGCCGCCCCCGCTCCGGCCGGGACAGCCGCCGGGGCGACAACCGCGGCCGCCGCAGCGGTGACCGCAGCGAGCGGGGCAGCCGGGAAGGCCGCCGTCCCCGCGGCGACCGCAGCCGTGGGCCCCGTCCCTCCAGCGTGCCGGAGCGCAGCTTTGCGCCGGTGGACGCCGCCAGCGCCGCCCCCGTGGCCCCCAAGCGGACCCAGCGGGTGGACGACTTCGCGGACCTGGACTTCGGCAAGATCGAGCTGTAAGCCCGGCGCGGAAAAACCGGCATCGTTTTTGTGGCAACCCGCTGCCGCCGGCTGAGCCGGCGCGGCCCCCGGGGTAGGAGAGGAGGCGCCCTGTATGGCGATCACGGTCCATATCTTTTACACCGGAAAGAACGGCAGCGCCCGGCGCTTTGCCGAGGAGATGGTCTCCAGCGGCACGGTGGCCCGCATCCGGGCCGAAGCCGGCAACCTCCGCTACGAATACTTTTTCCCCATGGACGACCCGGAGACGGTCCTTTTGATCGACAGCTGGGCCGGCCAGGAAGCGCTGGACGTCCACCACGCCTCCCCCATGATGGGGCAGATCGCCGCCCTGCGGGACAAGTACGACCTGCACATGAAGGTGGAGCGCTATCGCTCGGACGACGTCGGCCTGCCCGCCCGGGACGCGGGGTTCATCCGCCAGTAAATAACGCCTTGTAACATGAGCCTCTGCTTTTCCGGTCGGGAATAGCAGGGGCTTTTTCTTGGCCGCCCGCGGCCGGGGAAAAGGGGCGGAGTTTTCCACATTTTCCTTGAAAAAAGTGGAAAACAGGCCCCTGGGCCGGCGTTCCTTTTTCCGGCCAAACGTGGTACAATACACACAGCAACAGACCTGCCCGGCGCTCCGGGCGGGAGAAGGAGGGGAGATCCTATGCTGGAAAACAGCACCATTGCCGCCGTGGCGACGCCCCCCGGCGAGGGAGGCATCGCGGTGGTGCGGCTGTCGGGGCCGGAGAGCTTCCGCGTTGCGGAGCAGGTGTTCCGCCCCATGGACCGCCGCAAACAGGTGGCCCAGGCCAGAGGCTACACCGCCCTGTACGGGCAGTTTGCCGACGGGGAAGAACTTTTTGACGACGGCATCGCCCTGTTTTTCCGGGCGCCCCACAGCTATACCGGCGAGGACGTGGTGGAACTGTCCTGCCACGGTGGGAACGCCGTGGCCCGCCGCCTGGTGGAAGCCTGCCTGGCGGCGGGGGCCGTACCCGCCGGGCCGGGGGAGTATACCCGGCGCGCCCTGCTCAACGGCAAGCTCAGCCTGACCCAGGCCGAGGCGGTGATGGACCTGATCGCGGCGGGAGGGCGGCAGGGGGCCGCCCTGGCCAACGCGGCCCGGGGCGGGGCCCTGGCCCGGAAGATCGCCGCCCAGCAGCAGGCCCTGACCGGCCTGCAGGCCCATCTCACCGCCTGGGTGGATTTCCCCGAGGAGGATGTACCCGCCCTGGAGGACGGCCCGCTCCGGGCCTCGCTGGAAGAAGTGAAGGCCGCCCTGGACGAGCTGATCGGCGGCTACAACGCGGCGGCCGTCTTGCGGGAGGGGATCGACTGCGCCATTGTGGGCCGGCCCAACGCGGGCAAGTCCACCCTGCTCAACCTGCTGGCCGGCTTTGACCGGGCCATCGTCACCCCCATCGCCGGCACCACCCGGGACGTGGTGGAGCAGGCGGTCCAGTTGGGGGACATCCGGCTGAACCTCTTCGACACCGCCGGCCTGCGCCAGACCGACGACCCGGTGGAGGCCGAGGGGGTCCGGCGCAGCTGGGCCAAGCTGGCCGAGGCGGGGCTGGTGCTGGCCGTCTTTGACGGCTCCCGGCCGCTGACCCGGGAGGACTTTGACCTGGCCCGGCGCTGCGCCGGATGCCGGGCCATCGCCCTGGTCAACAAGGAGGACCTGCCCCTGCAGTTCGATGTGGAGGCGATCGCCCCTTATTTTGGGATGGTGATCCCGGTCTGCTGCAAAGAGGAGGGGGCACGCAAGGTGATCGCCGCCGCGGTGGCCCGCCTGCTGGGCACCGGCCGCATCGACCCCCACGCCGCCAGCCTGTCGGGCCAGAGGCAGCTGTCGGCGGCCCTCCGGGCCCGGGACGGCGTGGCCGGCGCGCTGGAAGCGCTGGACACCGGCTTCGGGCTGGACGCCGTCTCGGTCTGTGTGGACGACGCCCTGGCCGCTCTCTACGACCTGACCGGCGAAAACGCCTCGGACGCCGTCATCGACGAAGTGTTTGAAAAATTCTGCGTGGGCAAGTAAGCGGCCCTGCCCCGGCCCGAACGGGGATCGGGATGGCGTTCGTCCCCGCCGCTGCGCAGGGGAATGCAGCAATGTGAAAACGGACAGCGGCCGCTGGGGGCTGCGACAGAAAGGACTTGTATGAACCATCTTGGAGATTATGATGTGATCGTGATCGGCGCGGGGCACGCGGGGATCGAGGCGGCCCATGCGGCCGCCGTCCTGGGGGCCCGTACCGCTGTTTTTACCATGAGCCTGGACGCGGTGGGCAATATGCCCTGCAACCCCAGCATCGGCGGCACCGCCAAGGGCACCCTGGTGCGGGAAGTGGACGCCCTGGGCGGGCTGATGGGCCTGGCCGCCGATGCTACCGCCCTGCAGAGCCGGATGCTCAACCGGGGCAAGGGCCCGGCGGTCCACGCCCTGCGGGTCCAGACCGACCGCCGCCGCTACAACGCCTGGATGAAGCACGCCCTGGAGCTGACCCCCGGCCTTGCCATCCATCAGGCCGAGGTGGTCCGCATCGAGGTGGAGGCCGGGCAGGTGAGGGGAGTGGTCACCCAGCTGGGGGGCGAGTACGGTGCCCGGTGCGTGGTCATCGCCACCGGCACCAACCTGGGGGGCAAGATCTTTGTGGGGGATGCCTGGTACGCTTCAGGCCCCGACGGGATGCACGCCGCCAACGCCCTGACCGGCAGCCTGCGGGACATCGGGCTGCCCCTGCGCCGGTTCAAGACCGGCACCCCCGCACGGGTCCACCGGCGGAGCATCGACTTCGACAAGCTGGAGCGCCAGCCCGGCGACCCCGAGGACACCCTGCAGCCCTTCAGCTTCCTGACCGAAGCGCCCGTCCGCAACAAGGCCGACTGCTACATCGCCTACACCAACCCCCGCACCCACCGGATCATTCTAGACAACATCCACCGCAGCCCCCTCTATGGGGGGATGATCGAGGGGGTGGGCCCCCGCTATTGCCCTTCCATCGAGGACAAGGTGGTCCGCTTTGCGGACAAGGACCGCCACCCCATCTTCGTGGAGCCCTGCGGGGAGGACACCGAAGAAATGTACCTGCAGGGGGCGTCCAGCAGCCTGCCCGAGGATGTCCAGAACGATTTCTACCACAGCATTGTGGGCTTTGAGCGGCTGGAGATCATCCGGCCGGCCTACGCCATCGAATACGACTGCGTCGACCCCACCAGCCTGACCCCCGCCCTGGAAAGCCGCCAGGTGGCCGGCCTGTACGGGGCGGGCCAGTTCAACGGCACCTCCGGCTACGAGGAGGCCGCCGCCCAGGGCATCCTGGCCGGGATCAACGCCGCCCGCCGCGCGCTGGGCAAAGAGCCGGTCATCCTGCCCCGGCAGTCCAGCTACATCGGCACCCTGGTGGACGACCTGGTCACCAAAGGGGTGATGGACCCCTACCGGATGATGACCAGCCGCAGCGAATACCGGCTGATCCTCCGGCAGGACAACGCCGACAGCCGCCTGACTCCCATCGGGCGGGAGGCGGGCCTGGTGTCGGACGCCCGGTGGGAAAAGTACCAGCGCACCCAGCAGCTGCTGGAAGCCGAGCGCGCCCGGCTGTCCGCCGTCCACGTCAGGACGGCCCCCCTGCAGGAAGCCATGGAGGCCGCCGGCCTTGTCCCCGCCGCCCAGGGCGGCCCGGCAGCCGAGCTGCTCCGCCGGCCCGAGATCCATTACCCCCTGCTGGCCGGTCTGATCGGCTGGGGGGAGGGGATCACCCCCATGCTGGCCGAACGGCTGGAGACGGAGGTGAAATACGCCGGCTACATCGCCCGGCAGGACCGGATGATCCGGGACGTCGCCCGGCGGGAAAAAACCCTGATCCCGGAGGATTTTTCCTACCAGGAGCTGACCGGCCTGACCCTGGAAGCGCGGGAAAAGCTGGCCCGCATCCGTCCCCGCAGCCTGGGGCAGGCAGGGCGCATCCCCGGCGTGTCCCCGTCCGACCTGGCCCAGCTGAGCATCGCGCTGGCCGCCGCCCAGAAACAGAGTGAGAAGGAGGCTCCCCATGATCGATAAAAACCGCCTGGCCGAAAAGTGTTCCACGTGGAACATCGCCCTCACCGGCCGCCAGCTGGACCAGCTGGACCGGTACGCCGAGCTTCTGGTCAGCTACAACCAGAAGGTCAACCTGACCGCCATCACCGACCCCGAGGGGATCGAGGACAAGCATTTCCTGGACAGCCTGCTGTTCGCCTGTCAGCCCGAGGTGGCCGGCCGGATGGTGGACGTGGGGGCGGGGGCGGGTTTCCCGGGCATCGTAACCAAGATCTACAAGCCGGAGCTGGCCCTCACCCTGATGGAGCCCACCGGCAAGCGGGTGGAGTTCCTCCGCTATGTCTGCGGGCAGCTGGGGCTGGAAGGGGTCGAATTCGCCAAAGAGCGGGCGGAGGAAGCCGCCCGGAAAACCTGGCGGGAACAATTCGACCTGGCCTCGGCCCGGGCGGTGGCCGCCCTGCCGGTGCTGGCCGAATACTGCCTGCCGCTGGTCCGGGTCGGGGGCGCCTTCATCGCCATGAAAGGGGCCTCCGCCGCCGAAGAACTGGAGGCCGCTCAGGGGGCCATCCGCAGGCTGGGGGGCCGGTACAGCCAGACCCGGGCGTTCCACCTGCCCGGCGGGGACGCCCGCAGCCTGGTGGTTGTCCAAAAAATATCGCAGACTCCGACCGCATACCCCAGAAACGGCGGAAAAATTGCGAAAGCACCCTTGAAATAATGCGCAAATCCGCGTCCCCCGGCGAAGAGGGGCGAACGATTCTGCTGGAAAAGACGGCGTTTCTGTGGTACTCTTTGGATGAGAGGTTTTCCACAGGGACGCCTTTTTGTGTGGAAAATTTGTCCCGGGGGCGCCGGGCCGGCGTTCCAGAGGGGAGAGGGCCGGGGGATATTTCCCCGCGGGAATCTGCGGGGCGGCCGGGCCGGCGGGAATGTCCCCCGCCGGAACGGGCTGCCGAACGTTGAAAAGGGGGTATCAGCTGTGTTTGAACGTAAAAAACCGGTGGGGAAGGTGGTGGCGCTGCCCGTAAGCCAGATCGAGCCGTCGCCCTTCCAGGCGCGGCGGACCTTTGACGAAGCCGAGCTGGCGGGCCTGGCGGCCAGCATCCGGGAAAACGGCCTGCTGCAGCCGGTGACGGTCCGGCGCCTGGGGCCCGACCGCTACGAGCTGGTGGCAGGGGAGCGGCGGCTGCGGGCCTGCAAGCTGGCGGGGATGGAAAAGATCCCGGCCATCGTCCGGGACTGCGAGGACCGGGAGACGGCGGCCCTGGGCCTGCTGGAAAACATCCAGCGGGCCGACCTGAACCCCTTCGAGCAGGCCCGGGGCCTCCAGGACATCCTGGCTTTGTGGGGCTGCACCCAGGCAGAGGCGGCCCGCCGCCTGGGCATGGCCCAGCCCACCCTGGCCAACAAGCTGCGGCTGCTGCAGCTGACCCCCGACCAGCAAAAATTCATTTTGGACAGCCGCCTGACCGAGCGCCACGCCCGGGCGGTGCTGCGCCTGCCCGAAAACCGCCGCAGCGAAGCCCTGATCTACATCAGCGCCCACAAGCTGAATGCCCGGGCCACCGACCGCTACATCGAACAGCTGCTGAACGCCCCGCCCCGGCCGCCCCGCCGGCGGCTGCCCATGGTAAAGGACGTGCGCATCTTTGTCAACACCATCGACCACGCCATCCGGCTGATGACCGACAACGGCGTCCCCGCCACCGCCCGCCGGGAGGAAGGGGACGGATACATCGAATACACCGTCCGCATCCCCACCGGGACGGGCGGCAAACCCTGAGGCCCGCCGGGCCTCTTTTTGTTTCACGTGGAACACTTGCGCTGACGCCCCGGGTCTGGTATCATGGAAGCAGAAAACCAGACAAAAGGGAGGGATGAACATGCGGATCGAGCTGCGGGAGCGGACCGAAGAGAATGTCCGCACCTATTTTGCCCGCACCCGGGACCCGGCCATTCAGGCCGTGCTCCCCCAGGCCAGCCGGACGGTGGAGCAGGCCCTGGAGGCCTACCGCCAGAGCCTTGCCCCCGGCTCGGCCAGCTATGGCCGGACCATCTGGGCGGAAGGGGCCTATGTGGGGGACATCTGGTGCTACGGCATCCACCAGGAGCCCGACCCCGACGCCATGCTGAGTTTCTGCATTTTCGCAAAGGAGCGCTGGGGCCAAGGCATCGCCACCCAGGCGCTGAGGCAGTTCCTGGCCGGGATCGTGTCCCGCTTTGGGCTGAGACGGATCGGGGCCTTCCTCTACGAGGATAACTCTGCCTCCCGCCGTGTGCTGGAAAAAGCAGGCTTTGCCCTGCAGGAACGCTGGATCGAGGAGGGGAGAGCTTCCCTCTACTGCATCTACACTGCGACAAAGGAGGAAAACGCCATGACGTTCACCCAAGAGAGCAACCGTATTTTCTGCGAACGGGACGGCAAAACGCTGGCCGAGGTCACCTTCCCGGAGGCCGGGCCGGGGGTGGTGGTCATCGACCACACCTGGGTGGACGGCGCCCTGCGGGGGCAGGGCGCCGCCGGACAGCTGATGCAGGCCGTGGTGGAGCTGCTGCGGGCCGACGGCCGCAAGGCGAGGGCCACCTGTTCCTACGCCCGGGCCTGGCTGGCAAAGCATCCCGAGGCTGCGGATGTGCTGGCCCCCGACTGGTGCGACGGGCCAGAGGCCTGCAGGCTCCGGTTCTGATCGGGGTCCCGCCGCCTGAAACCGCGCCGGAAAAGGGCGGCGGGCGGGTGGGCGCGGCTCATTTACCCCAATTTTACCGCCGAAAGGTTTGACGTTCCGTGGGGAATGGATTATAATAGAGTGCGTAACAGAAAGGGGAGTGTTCCACGTGGAACATCCCGCAGAGAGGGAGGATTCCGTGGGTAAGATCGTAGCAGTGGCAAATCAGAAAGGCGGCGTGGGCAAGACCACCACCGCCGTCAATCTTTCGGCCTGTGTGGCCGCGCTGGGCAAAAAGGTCCTGATCGTGGATCTGGACCCCCAGGGCAACTCCACCACCGGCTACGGCATCTCCAAGCGGAGCGTCGAGATGGGCACCTACGAGGTGCTGATCGGGGAGGCCCCGGCCCGGGATGCCATCCGCAAGACCAACTTCCGCACCGATGTCCTGCCTTCCAACACCCGGCTGGCCGGCGCGGGGCTGGAGCTGATCGACCTGCCCGGCCGGGAAAGCCGGCTGCGCAAGGGGCTGGCCCCTATCCAGCAGGATTACGATTACATCTTCATCGACTGCCCGCCCAGCCTGGACCTGCTGACCCTGAACGGCCTGTGCGCCTGCGACAGCGTCCTGATCCCCATCCAGTGCGAGTATTACGCCCTGGAGGGCCTGAGTGAGCTGATCAGCACCCTCAAGACGGTGCGGCGGAAGTACAATTCCTACCTGGACATCGAGGGCGTGGTCTTTACCATGTACGCCGGCCGCTACAACCTGACCCTGCAGGTGGTGGAGCAGGTGCAGAAATACTTCGGGGACAAGGTCTACCAGACCACCATCCCCCGGACCATCCGCATCTCGGAGGCCCCCAGCTACGGCCAGCCCATCAACTACTACGAGCCCAAGGGCAAGGGCAGCGAGGCCTATATGGACCTGGCCATCGAGTTCGTCAAGCGGAACCGCCCGCGGGACCCCCAGCCCCACCGCCGGCGGAGCAGGACGGCCAAAACCGAGGCATCTGCAAAGACGCCCCAGAAAGCATAAGGAGGGTGACAGATGCCAAGAGGAAGAGGTGGGCTCGGCCGCGGGCTGGAGAGCCTGTTTGAGGACGCCGCGCCCAGTCTCGAGACCGGGGACGGGGTGCGCACCGTCCCTTTGCGGGAGATCGAGCCCAACCCGGGCCAGCCCCGCAAGACCTTCAACCAAGACAGCCTGGCCGAGCTGGCCGCCAGCATCGGCGAGCACGGGCTGCTGCAGCCCATCGCGGTGCGGCCCCAGCCCATGGGGGGCTACCGCATCGTAGCAGGGGAGCGCCGGTGGCGGGCCTGCCGGATGGCCGGCCTGACCGAAGTGCCGGTGGTCATCCGGGACGTGTCCGATCAGGAGGCCATGGAGCTGGCCCTGGTGGAGAATCTGCAGCGGGAGGACCTGGACCCGGTGGAGGAAGCCTGCGGCATCCGGGAGCTGATGGACCGCTGCGGCCTGACCCAGGAGCAGGCCGCCCAGCGCCTGGGCAAAAGCCGCAGCGCCCTGGCCAACAGCCTGCGCCTGCTGGGGCTGCCCCCCGAGGCGCTGGAGCTGCTCCGGTCGGGGGCGCTGACCGCCGGCCACGCCAAGGCCATCCTGGGGCTGCCCACGCCGGAGCTTCAGGTCCAGGCGGCAAAGCTGATCGCCGGGCACAGCCTGAACGTCCGCCAGGCCGAGGCCCTCTGCCGCAAGCTGGCCAAGGACGCCAAACAGGCCAGACAGGCCCCCGCGCCCGAACCGCCGCCCCGGCCGGCTTTGCCGGTGGAGGTGGAAGAAAGCCTCCGCCAGGCGCTGGGCAGCGAAGTGTCGGTGGCCTACAAGAACGGCAGGGGAAGCCTGACGGTGCATTTTTACTCCGACGACCAGCTGCGGGCCTTTGCCAACCTGCTGGGCCATTACGACCTGGAGGGCACGGGCCCCGCGCCTGTGGATCAAGCATTGTGGGAACAAACGTGATAAAGGAGAAATCGTAATGCTGGACATCAAATTTGTCCGGGAGAACCCGGACGCCGTGAAGGAGAACATCCGCAAAAAGTTTCAGGACGCCAAGCTGCCCCTGGTGGACGAGGTGATCGCCCTGGACGCCCAATACCGCAAGTGCCTGCAGGATGCTGAAAATCTGAAGGCCCAGCGCAACAAGCTGAGCAAGGCCAACGGCCCCCTCTTCGGCCAGCTGAAAAAGTGCACCGACGAGGCCCGGAAGGCCGAGCTGCAGGCCCAGATCGACGCCAACAACGCCGCCGTCAAGGCGGACGCCGACCAGCTGGCCGCCCTGGACGCCGAGAAGGACAAGATGGCCGCCCGCATCCAGGAGATCATGTACACCATCCCCCAGATGATCGACCCCAGCGTCCCCATCGGCCCCGACGACACCCACAACGTGGAGGCCCAGCGCTTTGGCGAGCCGGTGGTGCCCGATTTCCCCATCCCGTACCACACCGAGATCATGGAGAGCTTTGACGGCATCGACATGGACGCCGCGGGCCGGGTGGCCGGCAACGGCTTCTACTACCTGCTGGGCAACATCGCCCGCCTCCACGAGGCGGTGCTGGCCTACGCCCGCGACTTTATGATCGGCAAGGGCTTCACCTATGTGATCCCGCCCTTTATGATGCACGGCAACGTGGTGCAGGGGGTCATGTCCTTCCCCGAGATGGACGCCATGATGTACAAGATCGAGGGCGAGGATCTGTACCTGATCGGCACTTCGGAGCACACCATGATCGGCCGCTTCATCGACCAGACCATCGACGAGGCCAAGCTGCCCCTGACCCTGACCAGCTACAGCCCCTGCTTCCGCAAGGAGAAGGGGGCCCACGGCATCGAGGAGCGGGGCATCTACCGCATCCACCAGTTTGAGAAGCAGGAGATGATCGTGGTCTGCCGCCCCGAGGAGAGCAACGACTGGTACGAAAAGCTGTGGCGCTACTCGGTGGAGCTGTTCCGCAGCATGGAGATCCCCGTCCGGCAGCTGGTCTGCTGCTCCGGCGACCTGGCCGACCTGAAGGTCAAGAGCTGCGACATCGAAGCCTGGAGCCCCCGCCAGCAGAAATTCTTCGAGGTCTGCAGCTGCTCCAACCTGGGCGACGCCCAGGCCCGCCGCCTGCGCATCCGCTACAAGGACGAGTCCGGCAAGACCCAGCTGGCCCACACCCTCAACAACACTGTGGTGGCCCCGCCCCGTATGCTCATCGCCTTCCTGGAAAACCACTACCAGGCCGACGGGTCGGTCACCATCCCCGAAGTGCTGCGCCCCTACATGGGTGGCAAGGCCCTGTTGACCCCGGTCAAGAAGTAATTTCCCCATCCCCCGCCTTTGGGGCGGCCGGCCCGCCCGGAGCCCCCCGGCGCCCCGCCAGGCGGGGCGCCGGGG
>DXBJ01000014.1 GCA_019116585.1 Candidatus Faecalibacterium gallistercoris
AGATGCAAGGCGCATGAGCGCCGCACTCCTTGGTGGAATGCAAGCGAATGCAACGCAGCAGATGGGGCTTTTTGGTAGAATAGAACAGCGTTGGGGAATTTTCAGATACACCCTAAAAAAAGACGAGGAAACGTTATGAAGGAAGCGAACACGAGCAAACACACCGCCCCCGCCCGGGGCCGCCGGCTGCGGCGCGCCCTGCTGCTGGCGCTGCTGGCCGCGGTGCTGGCGGCAGGGGGGCTGGCCTTTTTGTTCCACCGCGAGATCACCGGCGGCGGGGCCGCAGGCCAGACCGTCACCGTCACGGTGGAGCAGGGCAGCGGGGTGGCCGCCATTGCCGCCGATCTGCAGCAGGCGGGGGTGATCCGTTTTCCCCGGCTGTTCCGCTGGTATGTGGGGCGGCAGGGGGCGGCCGGCCGCCTGCAGTACGGCACCTTTGAGGTGGAGCAGGGCGCTTCCTACGATGCGCTGATCGAGGCCCTGTCGGCCTATGCCGCCGCCGACACCACCCGCCTGACCTTCCCCGAAGGGACCACCGCCATCGCCATGGCCCAGAAGATGGAGCAGGCCGGCCTGTGCACCGCCGAAGCCTTCCTGGACGAGGCGAACAGCGGCGACTTCAGCGAGTTCGCCTTCTGGCAGTATGTGCCCGAGGAGGCGCCCGGCCGCTTTATGAAGTGCGAGGGCTATCTGTTCCCCGACACCTACGAGTTCCTGAACGACGGCACCGTCCACGACTATGTGGCCACCTTCTACGCACGGTTCGACGAGGTCGTGACGGAGGAGGTCTACGCCGCGCTGGAGGCCCAGGGGATGACCCTGCACGAGCTGATCACCCTGGCCTCCTTCGTCCAGGAGGAGGCGGGCAACGACCAGGACGGCAACGTGGCCCAGGTGTTTCGCAACCGGCTGGCCGAGGGCTCGCCCTACCCCCGGCTGGAGAGCAACGTCTCCAGCTACATCCAGAGCGACGAGGACAACAACTACCTCTGGAACTGGGTGGCCCCCTGGTACGGCGGCTGGGACAACATCCCCCCCGAGATCGTGGCGGCCTACGACACCTACAGCTGCACCGGCCTGCCTGCCGGGCCGGTGTCCAACCCCGGCCTGGCGGCCATCCGGGCCGCGCTGGACCCCCAGCCCGACCCCGAGGCCGAGGACGCCTATTTCTTCGTCACCGACCTGACCGGCCGCTACTACTACGCCCATACCCTGGCCGAACACCAGGCCAACGTCCGCACCGCCCGGGCCGTCAACGCCGGGCTGTGACCTGCCAACCCAAAGAGAGGAACACCATGCTTCAGATACCGGAACTGCTGGCCCCCGCCGGGGACCTGGAACGGCTGCGCTACGCCGTCTGCTATGGGGCGGACGCCGTCTACTGCGCCCTGCCCGAGTTTGGGATGCGGGCCGCGCCCGCCAACTTCACCCCCGAACAGCTGGCCGAGGGGGTGGTCTACGTCCACGCCCGGGGCCGCAAGGTCTACCTGACCCTGAACACCCTGCCCACCAACGAGGAGGCTGCCCGGATGCCCGACGCCATCCGGGAGGCGGCCGCCGCCGGGGTGGACGCCTTCATCGTGGCCGACCTGGGGGTGCTGGACGCCTGCAAGACCTGGGCCCCCGATGTGGACGTGCATATGTCCACCCAGACCGGCATCACGAGCTACGCCGCCGCCACCGCCTGCTGGAAGATGGGGGCCAGGCGGGTGGTGCTGGCCCGGGAGCTGAGCCTGACCGACATCGCCGTGATCCGGGACAAGACCCCGCCCGAGCTGGAGCTGGAGGCCTTTGTCCACGGGGCCATGTGCATGAGCGTGTCGGGCCGGTGCCTGCTGTCCAACTACCTGGCCGGCCGGGACGCCAACCGGGGCCAGTGCGCCCAGCCCTGCCGCTGGAAATACTACCTCAGCGAGGAGACCCGCCCCGGCCAGCTGTTCGAGATCGGGGAGGGGGAGGGCGGCAGCTACATCCTGAACGCCAACGACCTGTGCACCGCCCCTTTCCTGGACCTGATCTGCAAGGCGGGGGTGGACAGCCTCAAGATCGAGGGCCGGGCCAAGACCTTCTACTATGTGGCCAGTGTGACGGCGGCCTACCGCCGGGCCCTGGACCAGTACCTGGCCGACCCCTTTGCCGAGGACTTCGACCTGCCCGAGCGGGTGCTGGACGAGCTGACCCGCACCAGCCACCGGCCCTATTCGCCGGGGTTCTACTTTGGGCCGGACAAGGCCCGGCAGAACACCTCCACCGCCGCCTACATCCGGGAGTGGGAGTTTGTGGGCACGGTGGACCGGTGGGAAAACGGGGTGGCCTTCTGCCAGCAGCGGGGCAAATGGTCCCTGGGGGACACCCTGGAGGCCCTGACCCCCGACGGGGCCAGCATCCCCCTCAGCCCCGCCTGGATCAAAAACAGCGCCGGGGAGGAGGCAGGCTCCACCCCCCACGCCATGGAGCGGTACACCATCCCCACCCCCGAGCTGCCCCCCATGAGCCTGCTGCGCAAAAAGAACTGAACAGACGACAGACCGCCCCGTGCGCCTGGTCTTGGCCAGGATCGCCGGGGCGGTCTGCTGTATAAGGAGAAAGAAAATGTCAGTCGTGGACGCCGTCCAGGGCGGCGCGGGCAGCCCGGATGGCGGCGGGGTCGGTCTGCCACAGCTCGAACTCGTCAAAGCCGGGCAGGCCCATGGGCACCCCCGCCCGGCGGAACACCATCCGGCTGGGCACCCGCTTTTTGCCCGAGAGGTGGCAGGCGGTGACGTGGGTCTGGCGGACCAGGTCCGGGATGTTCCGGGCGTTGACCCCCGCCCCGGCCAGGATCTCGATGCGGCCGGCGGCCTGCTGCTGCAGGCGGGCCAGCAGGGCGCGGCCGGACCAGGCGTCGGCGGCCTGGCCGCTGGTCAGGATGGTGGCAAGGCCCAGCTCGCAGGCGGCCTCCAGGCAGAGGGTGGCGTCCCGGCAGACGTCGAAGGCCCGGTGCAGGGCCAGGTCCACAGGGCGGCCTGCCTGCCGGGCGGCCCGGCGGGCGGCGGTGCAGATGTGCTGCATGGCGTCCAGGTCCAGGTCGCCGGCGGGGTCCAGCACGCCGGTGACGATGCCGTCGGCCCCGGCGGCCACCAGCCCGGCGGCCAGCTCGGCCATCTGGGCCAGCTCCCACCGGTCGTAGCAGAAGTCCCCGGCCCGGGGGCGGAGCAGGGCGCGCACCGGCAGCCCGGTCTCGGCTTTGACCTGCCGGACCAGGGCGGCGCTGGGGGTGGTGCCGCCGATGGCAAGGCCGGCGCACAGCTCCAGCCGGTCGGCCCCGCCGGCCTTGGCGGCCAGGGCGCTGGCGGTGCTGTCCACGCAGACTTCCAGGATACGATGAGGCATAGGGGCTCCTTTCATGGCAGGGGTGGAGAGGGCGTCACTTCACGCTTTCGAGGAAGCGGACAAAGCCGGCCTTGCCTGCCGCGTCCCGCTTGTAGACGCCGGCGTCCTCCAGCACCTGGGCGAACACGTGGCCGATCTCGTCCTGCAGGATGGCGTGGGCGCTGCCCGCATCCAGCTCGGGGTGGCGGGCCAGCACTTCGCCCGCCCACTCGGCGTGCTTCTGGATGGCTTCGCCGTACTGGTCCAGGGGGGTGCGGGCCACAAGGGCGGCCTCCAGCTCGGCCATTTCGCCCTTCAGGCGGCTGGGCAGCACGGCCAGGCCCATGACCTCGATCAGGCCGATGTTCTCCTTTTTGATGTGGTGGAGCTTGGCGTGGGGGTGGAACACGCCCAGCGGGTGCTCCTCGGTGGTGATGTTGTTGCGCAGCACCAGGTCCAGCTGGTACTTGCCGTCCCGCATGCGGGCGATGGGGGTGATGGTGTTGTGGGGCTCGCCGCCGGTCTCGGCAAAGACAAAGCAGCTCTCGTCGGTGTAGCTGCGCCAGGCCTGCAAAATCTTGTCGGCCAGGTCCACCAGCTTTGCGTCGCCGGCGCTGGTCAGGCGGATGCAGCTCATGGGCCAGCGGACGATGCCCGCCTCCACATCCTCAAAGCCGGGGAAGGTCCAGGGCGTCTCGATGGGGGCCTTGGCCATGGCGAACTCATAGTGCCCGCCCTGGAAGTGGTCGTGGCTCAGGATGCTGCCGCCCACGATGGGCAGGTCGGCGTTGCTGCCCACGAAATAGTGGGGGAACTGCTCCACAAAGTCCAGCAGCTTGCGGAAGGTGGCCCGCTCGATCTTCATGGGGGTGTGCAGGCTGTTGAACACGATGCAGTGCTCGTTGTAGTAGACGTAGGGGCTGTACTGGAAGTTCCAGGCGCTGTCGTTGATGGTGATGGGGACGATGCGGTGGTTCTCGCGGGCGGGGTGGTTCATCCGGCCGGCGTAGCCCTCGTTCTCCATGCACAGCTGGCACTTGGGGTAGGCGCTCTGGGGGGCCAGCTTGGCGGCCGCAATGGCCTTGGGGTCCTTTTCGGGCTTGGAGAGGTTGATGGTGATGTCCAGGTCGCCGTAGGGGGTGGCGGTGACCCACTTGAGGTCCTTCTTGATGCGGTAGCGGCGGATGTAGTCGGTGTCCTGGCAGAAGGCGTAGAACCAGTCGGTGGCGGCGCGGGGGCCCTCCTCCTCGTATTTGTCCCAGAAGTTGGCCCGCACGATGCTGGGCCGCGGGGTCAGCACGCCCATCAGCCGGGTGTCGAACAGGTCCCGGGCCACCGAGTTGTCCTCGCAGACGCCCCGGGCCACGGCGTCGTCCACCAGGGCGGTGAGGATGCTCTCGAGGTCGACGTAATAGCAGTCGCCTTCCGGCTCGTCAAAGCTGTCCAGGCCCATGGTCATGAGCAGCTGGTTGCGGATGTAGATTTCGTCGTCGGGCTGGATCAGGCCGGTATCAAGGCCGTAGTTGACCAGCTGCTGGATGTAAGTAGAGATCACAGGACGGCACCTCCTTCGGGGCGGATGGAGAGGACATGGCACCGGCCGGGGCCGATGATGGCCTCGATGCCGGCTTTGAACGCGTCGAGCCGGGCCAGGGGGACAAAGGCCTGCACGGTGCCGGCAAAGCCGCCCCCGTGGACCCGGACGGCCCCTTCGCCGGCCAGCAGGTGCTTGGCGGCGGCGATGGTGACGGCCACCTCCTGGTGCTTGGTGCAGCCGGCGGGGATGACGTTTTGCAGGTATTCCCAGCTGCTGCGGCCCGACTCGTTGACCAGGGCCAGGAAGGCGTCAAAGTCCCCGGCGCGCAGGGCGGCCACCTGCTTTTCGACCCGCTGGTTGTCGGCGTAGACGTGGAAGGCCCGCAGCACGGCCCGGTCGCCGCAGGCCTTGCGGCAGGCGGGGATGTGGGCCAGGAAGGTCTCGAAGGGGACGCTGCGCAGCACGTCGCCGCCGCAGACGGCGGCCACCGCCCGGCAGTCGGCGGGGATGGCGGCGTACTCGTCGGTCAGGTCGGCGTGGTCGGCGCCCGAGTCCAGGATGCACAGGGCAAGGCCGGCTTTGGAGAAGTCCACCTCCACCGGCTCGACCACGGGGGCGGCCGGGTCGGCAAAGTCGATGGTGATGATGTTGCCCACGCTGGAGGCCATCTGGTCCATCAGGCCGCAGGGCTTGCCGAAATAGACGTTCTCGGTCCACTGGCCGATCTGGGCGATGGCGATGGGGGAGACCTTCTCGCTCATGAACAGCTCGTTGAGGATGGTGCCGATCAGCACCTCGTAGGCGGCGCTGGAGGACACGCCGCTGCCCTTGGGCACGTTGGAGGTGACGTACACGTCCAGGCCCGACAGGCGGGCGCCCCGCTGGGCAAAGGCGGCGCACTCGCCCCGCAGGATGGCGGCGCTGGAGTTCTCCTCCTCCTTGCGGGGGGCCAGGTCGTCCAGGGAGATGGCGCACAGGGGATAGCCCTCGCTCTGGACCCGCAGCTGGTTCAGGCCGTTGGGGCCGGCGGCGGCGATCATGTCGATGTTGACGCTGCCGGCCAGCACCCGGCCGTGCTGGTGGTCGGTGTGGTTGCCGCCGATCTCGGTGCGGCCCGGCGCGCTGAACAGGGCGGCGGCGCTGTGGGGGCCAAAGGCGGCCTCCAGCCCGTCCAGGGCGGCGGCATAGCGGGCCGCCTGGGGCGCGGTGTCCTCAGGGGCACAGCAGTAGAGGGAAGCCAGGCGCGCGGCATGGGCGCCCTCGCGCAGCTCCTGCTTCCAAATACGGACATCCTTCATTCTGGTATCCTCCTTAAACACACGGTGCGGGGCCAGGCAGCGGCCCCGCGGGTTGCTACATCTTAACTATAAAGGATTCCGCCGGAAAATGAAATGTATTATTGTTGCCTGTTGATGCAAAGTTGCCGAAAAAGGCCGCCCCAGCCGCCCACTGGCCCGGAAGTTGCTTTCCACAAAAAAATCCTGCTGCTCCAAAAAGGTTTTGGCGGGTTTGGCGGCGCGGAGGGGGCGCGGCGGGCCCGCAGGCAAAAAAACGCCCGGCCCCGGGACGGGGGCCGGACGGGACAGGTCCAGGCAAATTTGGCGCACAGGCCGGCGCCGGGTCACAGCTGCTGGAAGATGTTGTAGATGCCCTCGGCCAGCTCCTGGCCCAGGCCAAAGACGGCCCGCACCGCCGTGAAGAAGAGGGCGGGCACGAAGGTGAAGGAGAAGGTCAGCACCGAGGAACCCCGGTAGAAATCGGTCAGGTGCAAACTGTCCAGGAAGGCGACCACCGCGTCGCTGACCGGGCCGCCGCCCTGGATGGCGCGCTGCTCGGCAGGGTCGATGGCTGCGTAATGCGCAGGCATGCGCAGGGACTGCTTGTTCGGCATAAGAAAAGCTCCTTTCGTACAGACAGGCGCAGAGCGCCTGGCACTGGTGTGGTGCGCGGCGCCGGAAGGGCCCGGGCCCTCCGGCCCCAGGGGTCAGAGGCCGGCGGGGCCTCAGGCTGCGGCGGGCAGGGCCTCGGCCGGGGCGGCCCCGGCGGGGGCGGCAAAGGCGTCCTGGAAGGCCTTGATGAGCGGGTCCACCAGCTGCATATAGTAGTAGGACGCCAGGCTCAGGCCATAAAAGCCGCCCAGCAGGCCGGTGATGCCCAGCATCACCCACTGGCTGCCGTTGAGCGAGGAGAAAAAGTCCTTCATGATCTTGCCGCCGGACTTGATGGTGGTGCCTACAAAGGCGTTGGCGACCATCCCGACCCCGGCCGAGAAGAACGCGCCCCCCAGGAACATCAGGCCGTTGACCAGGACGTTGACGCCGAACTGGATGACCTGCTCCTGGGTGATGTTGAACAGCGCGCCGCCGTCCAGGTAGACCATTTCCTCCTGCGGGACGAGGGCGTAGTGGGCGGGCATGGCAAGCGCGCCCGAAGATGTGGTATATTCCATAAGTAGGGCTCCTTTCAAGCTAGGCCCCGCAGCAGGCCGCGGGAACTGAGTTACCACGATTATAGCATATTCAGCAAAAAACAACAAGGCATCGCGCACCTTTCTAGGGACGGGCTTTGTGATACGGATGTGAAAATTTGCAGAGCGAACCAGCGTGCCTGCGCCGAAAATCCGCCGCGCCGGCCGGGAAAAGCCCCTGAAAAAATGTTGTAGTGCAATCTTTTGGCAAGGGGGGCTTTTCGGTTACTGTTTGGTGGTCCAGGTCAGGTCCAGCACCGGGCCGTAGGGGTCGAACACCAGGCCCTCGACCCCGCCGGCCAAAAGCAGGCGCTTGTGCTGGGCAAACAGGGGCACCGCCGCGCACCCGGCCAGCAGCTGGCGCTCGGCCTGGGCCAGCAGCTGGCAGCGCACCTCGCTGGAGCCGGCCGCCGCGGCCTGGGCCAGCAGGGTCTCGTAGACGGGGTCGTCGAAGCCGGTCAGGCCCTCGGGCCCAAAGCTGCGCAGCAGGGTGTAGACGCTGCCGTCGGTGCAGGTGACGGGGGCCAGGGCGATGGTGTAGTCCCCGGCGGCCAGCCGCTCTTCCAGCTCGGCCTGGGGGACCTCCTCCAGGGAGAAGAAGAGGGACAGCTCCCGCTGCCAGACGCTGTTGACGGCCTCCGCCGCCCGGGTCAGGCCGCTGCCCTCCGGCAGCAGCAGGGTGATGCCCATCAGGTCGGCGCTGGAGACGCTGTCCCGGGCGGCCCGGTAGAGGGCGTAGGCGCTGTTCAGGCTGGGGGAAGGGTCGCCGGCGGCCTGGCGGTAGTCCAGGCTGCCCACCGCAAGGCCGTCGGGCACAAGGCCGGAGGCGGGGGCGTACAGCCCGCCGTCCGCCGGCAGGCCGGCCAGGCGCACCGCGGCGGCCAGGGCCTGCCGCAGCAGCCCGGAGGCCAGGGCCGGGTGGCCGGTGTTGAACAGGAGGCACCAGGTGGTGTCCGTGTAGGGCACCGCCCGCAGCTGGGTGGGCTGGCCGGAGGCGTCCAGGGCGGCGGTGCACCGCTCGTTCAGGATCAGGTCCTGGGCGCTCTGGGCCGAGCCGGTGTTCTGGACCAGGCGCAGGGAGTCCACCAGGCCGCCGCTAGCCTCCCGCCGGAGGAACAGCCCCCCGCTGGTCCAGTTGTAAAGGTAAAAGCTGCCGCTGGACAGGGTGGCGGCGGCGGTCAGGCCGTAGCTGCCGCCGGTGCTCTCGAAAAAGGCCTGGTCGCAGGGCATGGCCCCCGGCAGGGCCAGCTTGCGGACAAAGTCGTCGTCCGGCTGGGAGAGGGTGAACTCCACCGTCCGCTCGTCCCGGGCGCGGACGCCCAGCTGCTCGGGCCCGGCCAGGCCCGCCAGCACCTCGCCGCTGCCCGCGATGGCGGCAAACTCCACCGCGTAGGGCGAGCCGGTCCCGGCCGAAAACACACGCCGGAAGGCGTAGACGAAGTCCTCGGCGGTGATGGCGTAGGCGGTGTCCTCCCCGCGGGCGGCCTTGTAGGTCAGGCCCGGCTTGAGGGTGAAGGTATAGGTCAGCCCGTCGGCGGAGACGGACCAGCCCTCGCACAGGTCGGGCTGGGGCTGGCCGGAGGCGTCCAGCCGGACAAGGCCCCCGTACAGGTTGGTGCAGGCCAGGACGTCCTCGGGGGCCGAGGCGATCTGGGGGTCCAGGTTGGCGGGTATCTCCTCCACAAACCAGGTGAAGCTGTTGACCCCCGACCCCGCGGTGCACCCGGCCAGGGATAAGGCAAAAGCCGCCGCCGCCACAGCCGCGGCAAGGCGGACAAAGATATGTTTCAAGGCAGGTATCCTTTCTATAATCCAATGCATACCCTCAGTGTAGCAGAAACGGCCGGGGTTGGCAACCGCCTTTTGCGGCGGGTTTTGGGATTTTCGTTGCCAAGCGGGCCTAAAAGAGGTATAATGAGCGGTGTGCCAATCTATGCCTGCTAGGACAAGGGGCCGCGCGCCCCGGGAGGGATTTTGTTATGGAAAAAGAACAGCAGCAGCTGGCCGCGCTGGTGCGCGGCAAAAAGGTGGCCTTTATCGGCGCGGGGGTCAGCCACAGGGCCCTGATCGAGGAGTTCGTGGGCCTGGGAGCCCAGGTGACCCTCTGCGACAAAAAGCCGTCGGTGGAGGCTTTTGGGGACTACGCCGCCACCATCCGGCGGCTGGGGCTGCGCCTGAGCCTGGGGGAGGGCTACATGGACGGTTTCCGGGGGCAGGACATCATCCTGCGCACCCCCGGCTTTGAGTATTACCAGCAGCCCTTGCAGGACGCCATCGCCGCCGGGGCCATGGTGACCAGCGAGGTGGAGCTGTTCTTTGACCTGTGCCCGTGCGAGATCGTGGCGGTGACCGGCTCGGACGGCAAGACCACCACCACCACCCTCATCAGCGAGATGTTCAAGGCGGCGGGCCGCACCGTCCACCTGGGGGGCAACATCGGCGCGCCGCTGCTGCCCATGCTGCCCCGGGTGGCCCCGGAGGACGTGGCGGTGGTGGAGCTGTCCAGCTTCCAGCTCATCAGCATGCGCAAGAGCCCCCGGGTGGCGGTGGTGACCAACGTCACCCCCAACCACCTGGACCACCACAAGGATATGCAGGAGTACATCGACGCCAAGCGGAACATCCTGCTCTACCAGCAGCCCCCCTGCCGGGCGGTGCTGGGCTACGAGAACGACGTCACCCGCGCCATGCAGGCCGACTGCAAAGGGGAGCAGGTCTGGTTCACCCGGCTGCGGGAGACGGCGAACGGCGCGTTCCTGCGCGGGGACGGGATGCTGTGCATGGCCGAGGGGGGCAAGGTGACCCCTTTCCTGGCGCAGAAGGACGTCAAGCTGCGGGGGCTGCACAACATCGAGAACCTGCTGGCCGCGGCCGCGGCCGTCTGGGGCCGGGTGCCGGTGGAGGCCATCCGGCAGGTGGGCAGCACCTTTGCCGGGGTGGAGCACCGCATCGAGCCGGTGCGCACCCTGGACGGGGTGACCTGGTACAACGATTCCATCGCCACCAGCCCCACCCGCACCATCGCGGGGCTGCGCAGCTTTGACCAGAAGATCGTCCTCATCGCCGGGGGCTACGACAAAAAGATCCCCTACGAGCCCCTGGCCCCCGAGCTGCTGGCCCACGTCAAGGTGCTGGTGCTGATGGGGGCCACCGGGCCCCGCATCGAGGCGGCGGTGCGGGCGCAGCCCGGCTTTGCCGCAAGCGGGCTTGCCATCCTGCACGCCGGCAGCATGGAGGAGGCGGTGGCCCTGGCCCGCGGCGCGGCAAGGCCCGGGGACGTGGTCAGCCTGTCGCCGGCCAGCGCCTCCTTCGACGCCTACCCCAACTTCGAGGCGCGGGGCAAACACTATAAGCAGATCGTCAACGCCCTGTGATCGCCCGGGCCGACGCACCCCGGGGCAAAAAGCGCTTTGTCCGGGCCTGCCGGGGCGCGCCGGGGCTGGAAGTGCTGCTGCCGGTGGAGCGGGCCCTGTTTGCCCGCAGCCAGCCGGGGCGGTTCTACGCCGGGCCTGGCCTGGCGCTGGACGTGGGCGGGGCCGAGGCCCTGGCCGCCGGCGGGGCCAACCCCGAAGAGCTGGCCGCTTTTTTGCAGTTTTGCGGGTGCGGCGCCGTGATCACGAACGGCCCGGCCCCCGCCGGCTGGCGCAAGGCCGAGGACCTGGCCTGCTTTGCCCTGGCGGCGGGGGGCCGGCTGCCCTGGCCTGCGGCGGACGAGGCCCTGTGGGCCGGCCTGGCGCTGGAGCGGCAGCCACCGGCCGGCGCGCTGGCCGCCTTCCTCTACCCGGAGGGGCCAAAGCGGGACGACTACTACTCGGCCCTGTGCTCCAAGCGCGTCCGGGGGCTGGCCGTGCCCTGGGCCCTGACCAGGGGCGGCCGCATCGCCGCCACCATCGGGGCCTACGCCATACGGGGCGGGCAGGCCTACCTTGCCTGCGGCTGCACCGAGCCCGGGCTGCGGGGCCGCGGGGCCGGCGGGCGGCTGGCCGTCCTGCTGGCAAACCACCTGGCCGCCCGGGGGCTGCGGGTCTGCCTGCTGTGCCGGGGCGAGCGGACGGGCTTTTACACCCGGCTGGGCTTTGCCCGGGCGGGCAGCCTCGGCCGCTACCACCAAACCTGAAAGGAACCATACGAACCGTTATGCTGGAACGTTTTTTTGATTACAAGCCCGCCGTCCTGGAGCTGGACCGCCGGGCCATGGAGCTGTGCGCGCCCTACTTCCGCCAGGCGGAGCAGGTGCGGGACTTCAACCAGCTCAAGATGCTGCGCGCCTTTGCCGGCAACCAGATGTCGGCCACCGATATGCTGGGCACCACCGGCTACGGCCTGTGGGACACCGGCCGGGCCAAGCTGGAGGCCATCTTTGCCCAGGCCATGGGCTGCGAGGACGCGCTGGTGCGCAGCCAGTTCATGAGCGGCACCCACACCCTGGCGGTGGCCCTGTTCGGGCTTTTGCGGGCGGGGGACACCCTGCTGGCCGCCACCGGCCGCCCCTACGACACCCTGGAAGGGGTCATCGGCATCGGGGGCAAGGGCGCGGGCCAGGGCACCCTGGCCGACTACGGCATCCGCTACGAGGAGGCGCCCCTGAGGCCCGACTTCACCCCCGACTACGAGGCCATCGCGGCGGCGGCGCCCCGGGCCAAAGTCTGCCACATCCAGCGCAGCCGGGGCTATCTGCAGCGCAACGCCTTCGACCTGGAGACCATCCGCAGGGTGGCCGGCACCGCACGGCGGGCCAACCCCGGCATCATCGTCTTTGTGGACAACTGCTACGGCGAGTTCACCCAGACGGAGGAGCCCTGTCAGGCCGGGGCCGACCTGATCGCCGGCAGCCTGATCAAGAACCCGGGGGGCGGCATCGCCCCCACCGGGGGGTACATCGCCGGCCGGCGGGACCTGGTGGAGCAGTGCGCCTACCGGCTGAACGCCCCCGGCCTGGGCAAGGAGCTGGGCTGCACCCTGGACGCGCCCCGGGAGATGTACCTGGGGCTGTACTACGCGCCGGGGGTGGTGTGCGAGGCGGTCAAGACCGCCATCTACGCCCAGTGCCTGCTGGAGCTGGCGGGCAAAAAGCCGGTGCCCCGCTACTGCGAGCCCCACAACGACATCGTCACCTGCTTTGACGCGGGCACCGCCGAGGCCCTGGTGGGCTTTTGCCAGGGCATCCAGGCGGCCAGCCCGGTGGACAGCTACGCCCTGCCCGAGCCCTGCCCCGAGCCGGGCTACACCGACCAGGTGGTGATGGCCAGCGGCAGCTTTACCCAGGGCAGCACCATCGAGCTGAGCTGCGACGGCCCCCTGCGGGCCCCCTACACCTGCTACCTGCAGGGCGGGCTGAACTTTACCGCCAGCCGCGCCGGGGTGCTGCTTGCGGTGCAGAAGGCCTATTTCCGGTAACACAGATAACACAGAAAGGAGCCGCCCATGCAGACCCTCTGCCGCCATGCCACCCCCCTGGGGCCGGTGCTGCTGACCGCCGACGAGGCCGGCCTGACCGGCCTGTGGTTTGCCGGCCAGGCCCGCGCGCCCCTGCCGCCCGGGGCCCTGCCCCCGGAAGGGGACAGCCCCGCCCTGGCCCAGGCCCGCCGCTGGCTGGACGAATACTTTGCCGGGCGGCAGCCCGGCTTCATGCCGCCGCTGCACCTTGCGGGCAGCGAGTTCCAGCGGGCGGTGTGGGACATCCTGCGCGCCATCCCCTACGGCTGCACCGTCACCTACGGCGACATCGCCCGCCGGCTGGCCCCCCAAAGCCCCACCGGGCGGATGTCCGCCCAGGCGGTGGGGGGCGCGGTGGGCCGCAACCCGGTGTCCATCCTGGTGCCCTGCCACCGGGTGGTGGGCGCGGCCGGCCGCCTGACCGGCTACGCCGGCGGGCTGGAGCGCAAACGGTGGCTGCTGGAGTGGGAGGGGGCCCAACGTTCCCAACGAAATCACGATTGATCCATATACAACGAAAACAACGAAACGCCTTTTTTCCGGGCGTTTCGTTTTTTTCGTGGGTTTCGTTGCTTTCGTTGGTTTCGTGATTCCGTTGGGGGAGCGTGAAATCGTGATTTCGTTGAAACCGTTGGTTTCGTGGTTTTCGCAGGGTACCGTGAAATCGTGATTTCGTTGAAACCGTTGATTTCGTGGGTTTCGGGGGGTACCGTGAAACCGTTGAAATCGTTGATTCCGTTGGGTCCGTTGGTACGGTGTGGGTCAGGTGCGGACGAAGTGATAGACGCGGCCGCCGCTGCCGTTGGCGGCGGAGCGCAGGTCGATGCCGCTGCGCTGGCGCAGCAGGGAGGCGCGCTTATCCAGGGCCTTGCCCAGGGCCTGGCCGGTTTCCACCGGGCAGGAGCCGCAGGCGTCCTCGCAGGCGGCGATGAAGCCCTTGGCGTTGGTCTGCCACTTGCCGCCGCCGGCGTCCACCTGACGCAGCACGGTTTGGACCAGGGGGTCGGCGTCGTAGCCGCTGGCCAGGGCGGCCTGCTCGACCTCGGCGGGGGTGCCCAGGC
>DXBJ01000015.1 GCA_019116585.1 Candidatus Faecalibacterium gallistercoris
GCGGAAGGTCGCTCCGGGCGTCTGGCTGAAAAAGCTCTTTACTGCGCGTCAGATGTATTGCGCATCGCTTTTTCCGGGCGCCATCCGCCCTGCGCTCCGATTGTGTATGCGCGCCCTTCGGGCGCGCCTGCGTCCATTCCGATAAACGGCGTTAAAGGGCAAGGCAACGGACCTGCCAGCCCAGTCCCCATCAGCCTAAACTGATCCCCATCCGGCGGGCGACGGTCAGCAGGTCGCAGCTCTCGGGGATGTTGCGGCTCTTGCCGGCAATGTCCTCCAGGCGGTTTTCCACCACGCGGCCGTTGACCATGGCGACGGTGACGCCGTAGCGCCCGGCCTCCACCAGCTTGGCGGCGTGGCTGCCGAACTGGGTGGACAGCACCCGGTCGTAGGCGCAGGGGGTGCCGCCCCGCTGCATGTGGCCGGGGATGCACACGCGGGTCTCGAAGCCGGTCTTTTTCTGGATGGCGGTGGCGATGCGGTTGGTGGCGGTGGCGCCAAAGCCGGCCTCGGCCCGCTTGGCGGTCCACTCCTTGCGCTTCATGCGGGCCTCCTCGGCGTTCAGGGCGCCCTCGGCCACCGCGATGATCGAGAAGTTGGAGCCGTTCTTGGCGCGGCGCTCGACGGCGGCGCACACGCGGTCGATGTCGTAGGGCAGCTCGGGCAGCAGGATGATGTCCGCGCCGCCGGCAATGCCGGCATACAGCGTCAGCCAGCCGGCCTTGTTGCCCATGATCTCGATGCACATCACCCGGCTGTGGCTGCCGGCGGTGGTGTGGATGCGGTCGATCACCTCGGTGGCGATCTCCACCGCCGTGTGGAAGCCGAAGGTCACGTCGGTGCCGTAGATGTCGTTGTCGATGGTCTTGGGCAGGCCGATGATGTTCAGCCCCTCCTGGGACAGGAGGTTGGCGGTCTTGTGGGTGCCGTTGCCGCCCAGGGTCAGCAGGCAGTCCAGGTGGAGGTCGTTGTAGGTCTTTTTCATGGCGGCGACCTTGTCCACCTTGTCCTCCCCGATCACCTGCATCATCTTGAAGGGGGTGCGCTTGGTGCCCAGGATGGTGCCGCCCAGGGTCAGCAGCCCGCGGAAATCGTCCGGCTGCATCTTCTTGTAGTCGCCGTTGATCAGCCCGTGGTAGCCGTTCAGGATACCGATGATCTCGACGTTGTCGCCCATGCGGACGTACAGCGCCTTGGCCACGCCGCGGATGGTCGCGTTCAGGCCGGGGCAGTCGCCGCCGGCGGTCAGGATGCCAACACGTTTCTTCATGATAAACCCTCTTTTCATTCCAATCGTGTGCCCCGGGCACGGGCGGGCCCGCACCCGCTTCAGATGTATTAAGAGTAGTCGGAAATGCCTCATCTGTCAAGGTTTTTCGGAATGTTTTTGTGACCTTTGATGAGCGCGGCGGCGTGCGGCGGCGGCCGGCGGGCCGCGCGGCCAAAAAATGCAAAAAACAGTTGACAACGCCGCCCGCTTGGGGTATAATATCCCTTGTCAGCGGCGGGCCGGGCCTGCCGCGGCAGCCATACCGATGGGGATTTGCATAGTGGTAGTGCGGTAGACTCTGACTCTACTTGTGGGAGTTCGATTCTCTCATCCCCAACCAAACCGCAGCCGCAAAGCTGCGGTATTTTCGGGGCATAGCGCAGCTGGTAGCGCGCCTGGTTCGGGACTAGGAGGCCGTGGGTTCAAATCCCGCTGCTCCGACCAAAAGACGGATGCTGAAAGGCACCCGTCTTTTTTTGTTGCCCCCAGGAGCGCGTCCCGCAAACGCAACGGACCCAACGAAATCAACGATTTCAACGGTTTCACGGTACCCCCCGAAACCAACGAAACCAACGATTTCAACGAAATCACGATTTCACGGCCCCCCAACGGAATCACGAAATCAACGATTTCAACGGTTTCACGATACCCCACGAAAAGCACGAAAGCAACGATTTCAACGAAAGCAACGAAATGCCCGAAAAAGAGGCGTTTCGTTGTTTTCGTTGTGTATGGATCAATCGTGATTTCGTTGGGAACGTTGCGGGGTGCGGATATGCTCCTTATGACGCTGCGCCTGGCGGTTGCCCTCTCCGTCACAGTCCGCTTGCGCGTCCTGTGCCACCTCCCCCACAGGGGGAGGCAAGAGCACGCCCGTGGGTGCCGGGCAGGTTGTGGTAAGGCAAACTTGCTCACAGCTTCGCCTTACACGCCGTTCGCCGGGTTTGATGGCGGTACACTTGGCTCCCCCTTCGGGGGAGCTGGCGAGCGAAGCGAGACTGAGAGGGGAGCACAGCTTCGCCTTACACGCCGTTTGCCGGGTTTGACGGCGGTACACTTGGCTCCCCCTTCGGGGGAGCTGGCGAGACGCCCGCAGGGCGGCGAGACTGAGAGGGGTGCCAACCGCCCGGCGCGCCTGAGAGGGGAGTACATCCTCACCCAAAACCCCCTCCTCCCTCCCTGCAAATCTGTGCAAAAAGCCGAAAATCCGCCCGGGGGGCTTTCCCGTCTTTACAATCGGGGCGGGGTGTGTTACAATGCAAAGCGTTATCACTGCATCACTTTATCACAGCATAGTGATAGAGACGGGAAGTGCAGCGGACGGCAAGGAGGAGTTCAAGATGAGAAAGTGGAAAAAAGCAGTATCCCTGTTGCTGACGGGGGCGATGGCCCTGTCCTTTGCGGCCTGCGGCGGCACGGCGTCCAGCGCGTCCGGCGCGGCCAGCGCATCCGGCGCGGCCGGTTCCAGCGAAGCGGAGAGCGCCGCTGACAGCGCCGCCGCTAGCGAGAACGTCGCCAGCTCTGCGGACAGCGACCTGGCCTACGTCCAGGACAAGGGCACCCTGGTGGTGGGCATGACCGACTTTGCCCCCATGGACTACCGGGACGAAAACGGCGAGTGGATCGGCTTTGACGCCGACATGGCCAAGGCCTTTGCGGAGTACCTGGGGGTCGAGGTGGAGTTTTTGGAGATCAACTGGGACAACAAGCTGATGGAGCTGGACGCCAAAGGGGTGGACGCCATCTGGAACGGCATGACCATCACCGATGAGGTGACCAGCGGCGCGTCGGTGTCCGAGCCCTACTGCAACAACGGCCAGGTGGTGGTCCTGCCCGCCGATAAGGCCGCCGATTACCAGGATGTGGACAGCCTGTCCGGCCTGAACTTCGCGGTGGAGAACGGCTCGGCCGGCGCCGAACAGCTGGACGCTCTGGGCATCGCCTACGTGGCCAAGACCACCCAGGCCGACGCCCTGATGGAGGTGGCCAGCGGCGCGTCGGACGCCTGCGTCATCGACCTGCTGATGGCCGGCGCCATGATCGGCGAGGGCACCAGCTACCCCGACCTGACCTACACCGTCCAGCTCAACAGCGAGGAGTACGGCGTGGGCTTCCGCAAAGGGTCGGACCTGGTGGACGCCTTCAACACCTTCTGGCAGGAGGCCTACGACGACGGCACCGTGATGGAAGTGGCCGCCGCCTACGGCGTCCAGGAGTCCGTCATCGAGAAGTAAAACCGCGGGACCCGGCCCGGCGCGCCTTTCGCGTTGGGCCGGTCCCCCTGTGTGAGAGGAACCGTCTATGCTGCTGACCGTCACCCTGACCTTGCTGGAGGGCCTGGGCACCACCCTCAAGCTGTTTGCCCTGACCCTGCTGTTTGCGCTGCCCCTGGGGCTGGTGATCGCCCTGGGCGCCATGAGCCGCATCGCCCCCCTGCGCTGGCTGGTCAGCACGGTGGTGTGGGTGGTGCGGGGCACCCCCCTGATGATCCAGATTCTGATCCTGTTCTACGGGCCGGGCCTGCTGTTCGACCTGCCGCTGCTGCCCCGGTTCGGGGCGGCGCTGCTGTCCTTCGTCATCAACTACGCCTGCTATTTTTCCGAAATCTACCGCGGCGGCATCCAGTCCATCCCCCGCGGCCAGTACGAGGCCGGCGAGGTACTGGGCATGACCCGGAGCCAGATTTTTTTCAAGGTCACTTTGCTGCAGGTGGTCAAGCGGATCGTGCCCCCCATGGGCAACGAGTTCATCACCCTGGTCAAGGACACCGCCCTGGTGCGGGTCATCTCGGTGTACGAGATCATCTGGATGGGCGAGTCCTACATCAAAAAAGGGATGATCTGGCCCCTGTTCTACACCGCCGTGTTCTACCTGGCGGTCAACGGCGTGCTGACGCTGCTGTTCCGCCAGGCCGAAAAAAAGCTGGACTATTTCCGCTGAGGAGGGCGAACCATGCCTGTTCTGCAAGTCAAAAACATCGAAAAGCACTTTGGCCCCACCCGCGTGCTGGAGGACATCAGCTTTGACCTGGAGCAGGGGCAGGCCCTGGCCATCATCGGGTCCTCGGGCAGCGGCAAGACCACCCTGCTGCGCTGCCTGAACTTCCTCGAGACCCCCGACCGGGGGCAGATCGTGGTCAACGGCGAGACCCTGTTCGACGCCGCCGACCCCGCCACCCAGCGGGAAGCGGAGGTGCGGCGCAAGCGGCTGCATTTCGGGCTGGTGTTCCAGTCCTTCAACCTGTTCCCCCAGTACACCGCGCTGCAAAACGTCATGCTGGCCAAGCAGCTGCTGGCCCAGGAGCAGCCCGGCTACAAGGCCCGCAAAAAGGAGCTGCACGCCGCCATCGAGGCCGAGGCCCGGCAGCTGCTGGGCCGGATGGGCCTGGCCGGCCGCGCCAACCACTACCCCCACCAGCTTTCGGGCGGGCAGCAGCAGCGGGTGGCCATCGCCCGGGCGCTGGCCCTGCACCCGGACATCCTCTGCTTCGACGAGCCCACCAGCGCCCTGGACCCCGAGCTGACCGGCGAGGTGCTGAAGGTCATCCGCGCCCTGGCCGAGCAAAAGACCACCATGATGATCGTCACCCACGAGATGGCCTTTGCCCGCGACGTGGCCGACCAGGTCATCTTCATGGACGGCGGCGTCATCGTGGAGCAGGGCCCCGCCCGCCAGCTGATCGAGCGCCCCCGCCAGGAACGCACCAAGCAGTTCCTGGCCCGCTACGCCCAGGAGCGCTGAACGCACAAAGCCAGCCGCCGGCAGGATCAAGCCGGGAGCTGGCTTTGCTTGGTTTAAAGGCGGTTTTCTTCCCCCCAGACGCACAGCTGGTCGAGGATCTTCATCAGGGACAGGCCCCGCTCGCTGAGGCGGTACTCCACCTTGGGCGGTATCTGGGGGTACTCCTGGCGGAGGATGAGCTGGTCCTGCTCCAGCTCTTTCAGGTTGCGGCTCAGCGTCTTGTCCGAGACGGTTTTCAGATACCGTTTCAGCTCATTGAAACGCACCACCTGAAACTCCATCAGGCAATACAGGATCACCATTTTGTGCTTGCCCGCGATCAGGGAGAGGGTATAGCTGAAGCCGGTGCCCTCAAAATTGGCGTGCTCGATATAGTTCCGGATCATAACTTCGCTTTCCTTAAGGATAGTACCTTTCTTATATGACAGTACTTGTCTTTTGTGGGCTGTCTGCTATAATCATTATAGAAGCAGGCGTTGCAGCTGTCAATGCCGGAGAAAGTGAGGTAACATACGATGCGAAAACAGCTCTCTATAACGGAAGGCATCTTCCCGATGCCGGTGCTGATGGTGGCCACGTACAACGAGGACGGCACGGTCAATGTGATGAACGCTGCCTGGGGCACCATGCAGGAGAGGGACACGGTGGTCCTGAACCTGACCGAGACCCACAAAACCGTGCAGAACATCAAGGCCCGCGGAGCCTTCACGGTGAGCATTGCAGACGCGGCCCATGTGGTGGAGGCCGACTATTTCGGGGTTGCCTCGGGCAACCAGACTCCCGACAAGTTTGCCAACAGCGGCCTGACGGCCACCCGCTCTCCGGTGGTGGACGCGCCGGTCATCCACGAGTTCCCCTTGTGCATGGAGTGCAGGTTCGTTGAGTATCAAACGAACGAATATGGCTGCGGCGTCATCGGCAAGGTAGTCCGGGTGACCGCCGATGAAAAGGTCATGGAAGGGGACAAGGTGGATATATCCCGGGTAGACGCGATCGCCTTTGACCCCTACACCCACGGATACTACCGCGTGGCCGAACGGGTAGGCGAAGCCTTCCGGGACGGCCTCCGGCTGAAAAAATAACTGCCTGGCTCTGCGCCACACGCGCGCTGCCCCAAACGGCGCCCCCCGCCCCGCGCGGGGCTTTTTGCGCCACGCATAAAAAAAGCCCTGTCCGTCTGGACAAGGCTTCTGGTTGGGGATGAGAGAATCGAACTCCCACAAGTAGAGTCAGAGTCTACCGCACTACCACTATGCAAATCCCCATCGGGCTTTGGTTTGGGCGCCGGCGCGCTGCCGACGGTGATTATTATACTCAGGTTTGGGGCCGTTGTCAACCCCCAAAATCAAAATTTGGGCCAAAAAGGCAAAAAAGGCCGCCGCAGGGCGAAGCTGCGCGCAAAAATGCGCCCCCTGCCGCGCGCCGCAAGACATATTTTGCACGCCGCGGGGCATACAATCAGAAGAAAAGAGACAAAGGAGGCCCCGCACATGTCCGAAACTCGCCCGCGCAAGACCATCCTCTCCCGCCGTGTGGCGCGGGATATGGAGCACGAACGCTACCACCCCGAGCTGGAGCAGGAGATCAAAGAGTGCCTGTACTGCCTGGAGTGCAACGCCCGGATGTTCGACCTGGAGGTGGACCCCGACCTGGTGGAGCAGCGCATCTACGAGCGGCAGGCCCTGCTGTGCCGCTACCGCTACCTGCTGCAGCGGGCCCGGGAGCTGGGGCTGCACACCATTTTGACGGGGCTGCCCGCTTTCCCCGAGGCGGGCCGGGGCGGCACTTGACAGCAGGGCCAAACCGTGTTATCATACTTGCAAGATACGCTGGCTCTTTCAGGGCCTAGTCCATAGAATAGAGAGGTACATACCATGGAGAGAATCAAGACCATTGCGACCCGCGACCTGACCAAGAGCGTCCAGACCGGCGGCTGCGGCGAGTGCCAGACCTCCTGCCAGTCTGCCTGCAAGACTTCCTGCGGCGTGGCAAACCAGAAGTGCGAGAACAGCAACAAGTAAGCAGCGACCCCCCACTTGATGCCGCCTTTGCCGGGCGGCATTTTTTTGTGTTTCACGGAGGATGACACATGGTACACCAGTATAAACTCAACGGGTACAACATCGTGCTTGACACCTGCAGCGGCTCGGTCCACCTGGTGGACGACGTGGCCTACGACGCCATCGCCCTGTATCCCGACCTGCCCCGGCAGGCCATCGCGGCCCGGCTGCTGCAAAAGTATGCCGGCCGCCCCGGCGTCACCGCCGCCGACCTGGAGCAGTGCCTGGACGACATCGGCGCCCTGAAGGCCGCCGGCAAGCTGTGGAGCCCCGACGTCTACGAGGGCATGGCCTTCGACTTCAAAAACCGCAGCAACGTCGTCAAGGCCCTGTGCCTGCACGTGGCCCACACCTGCAACCTGAACTGCTCGTACTGCTTTGCGGCCCAGGGCCGCTACCAGGGCGAGCGTGCCCTCATGAGCCTGGAGGTGGGCAAGCGGGCCATGGAGTTTTTGATCGAGCACTCGGGCGCCCGCCGCAACCTGGAAGTGGACTTTTTCGGCGGCGAGCCCCTGATGAACTGGCAGATGGTCAAGGACCTGGTGGCCTACTGCCGCGGCCGCGAAAAGGAGACGGGCAAGAACTTCCGCTTTACCCTGACCACCAACGGCATGCTGATCGACGACGACGTGATCGACTTCTGCAACAAAGAGATGAGCAACGTGGTCCTCAGCCTGGACGGCCGCAAGGAGGTCCACGACCGGCTGCGGGTGGACTACGCCGGCCGCGGCAGCTACGATACCATCGTGCCCAAGTTCCAGAAGCTGGTCCAGGCCCGCGGCGGCAAAAACTACTACATCCGCGGCACCTACACCCACGCCAACACCGACTTCACCAACGATATTTTCCACATGGCGGACCTGGGCTTCACCGAGCTGAGCATGGAGCCGGTGGTCTCCAAGCCCGACGACCCCTGCGCCCTGACCCGGGAGGACCTGCCCGTCCTGCTGGAGCAGTACGAGGTCCTGGCCAAAGAGATGCTCAAGCGGGAGCGGGAGGGCCGCGGCTTCACCTTCTACCATTATATGATCGACCTCACCGGCGGCCCCTGCATCTACAAGCGGATCGCCGGCTGCGGCTCGGGCACCGAGTACATGGCCGTGACCCCCTGGGGCGACCTGTACCCCTGCCACCAGTTCGTGGGCGACCCCAAGTACCTGCTGGGCGACATCTGGAAGGGCGTCACCAACACCGCCGCCCAGGACGAGTTCCGCCACTGCAACGCCTACGCCCGGCCCGAGTGCCGGGACTGCTGGGCCAAGCTGTACTGCTCGGGCGGGTGCGCGGCCAACTCCTACCACGCCACCGGCTCGATCCAGGGCGTGTACGAGTACGGCTGCGAGCTGTTCAAAAAGCGGATCGAGTGCGCCATCATGATCAAGGTGGCCGAGCAGCAGGACCTGGCCGCCCAGGGCGTGGAGGTGCCGCTGGAGATCGGCGGGACCTGCACCGCCTGCGCCGGCGGCGAGGGCTGCGCGGAGACGGTCTGAATGAGCGCCGCGCCCATCGCTGATTTTGTCAGAGAGTACGCCGCGTCGGATGTCTCCCGGCTGCACATGCCGGGGCACAAGGGCCGTGGCCCCCTGGGCTGCGAGGCCCTGGACCTGACCGAGATCGCCGGTGCGGACGAGCTGTATGCCCCACAGGGCGTCATCGCGGCCAGCGAGGCCGCCGCCGCCCGGCTGTTCGGCACGGCGGCCACCTATTACGGGGCCGAGGGCTCGTCCCAGTGCATCCGTGCCATGCTGTTCCTGGCGCTGCAGGCGGCCCCGGCGGGGCCGGGCCGGCCGGTGCTGCTGGCGGCCCGCAACGCCCACAAGGCCCTGCTCTACGCCGCGGCGCTGCTGGATTTCGACATCGCGTGGGTCTGGCCCGGGCCCCAGGCAGGGGACAGCCTCTGCGCCTGCCCGGTGGACCCCGCCCGCCTGGCGGCGGCCCTCGACCGCCTGGCCCGGGAGGGGCGGCGGCCCTTTGCCGTCTACCTGACCAGCCCCGACTACCTGGGCGGCGTCCAGGACATCGGGCCCCTGGCCGCCCTGTGCCGCCGGCGGGGCGTCCCCCTGCTGGTGGACAACGCCCACGGGGCCTACCTGCGCTTTTTGCCGGGGGGCAGCCGCCACCCCATCGACCTGGGGGCCGACCTGTGCTGCGACTCGGCCCACAAGACCCTCCCGGTGCTGACCGGCGGGGCCTACCTCCATGTGGGCCGCGGGCTGCTGGCCCCCGGCCCCGAGGCGGTGCGGGGGGCCATGTGCCTGTTCGGCTCCACCAGCCCCTCCTACCTGATTTTGCAGTCCCTGGACCTGTGCGCCGCGGCCCTGGCGGGGGACTGGCCCGCCCGCCTAGCGGCCTGCATCGGGGAGGTCGAGGCCCTGAAACGGGACCTTGACGCCCTGTGCCCCGGCCTGGTCCGCCCCTCCGAGCCCCTGAAGGTGGTGCTGGACGGCGGGGCCCTGGGCTGCACCGGCCAGGCCCTGGCGGACCTCCTCCGGGCCTGCAAGGTGGAGTGCGAATACGCCGACCGCCGGTACGTGGTCCTGATGTTCGCCCCGGACAACCTGCCCCGGGACTACGGCCGGGTGCGGCAGGCCGCGGCGGAAGCCCGCCGCCGCCGGGCCCCCCGGGCCGCCCTGCCCGCCCTGCCTGCCGGCATCTGGGCCCGGCTGGCCGCCGAGGCCGCCCCGCGCCGCACCATCCGGCAGGCGGTGTTCGCCCGGCAGGAGCTGGTCGCCGCCGGGCAGGCGCTGGGCCGGGTCTGCGCCCTGCCCACCGTGGCCTGCCCCCCGGCCATCCCCATCGCCGTCAGCGGCGAGGCGATCGGCCCGGCGGCGGTGGAGCTGTTCCGCCTGTACGGGGTGGAGCAGGTGGCGGTCCTGACGGAGTAAGCAAGAACATCCGGCCTGCCGGGCCCATCCGGCCGGGCCGGGTGTTTTTTTGCCTGCCCCGGCCGCCGGTTGACAAGGCGGCGGGGTTCTGGTATAATCGGAGAAACATTTTACCCAAATGTTAAATATTGGCGGCGGCACGGGGAGGCGCTTTTACCATGCTGAACATCCAGCATCTGACCAAAGCCTACGGCGGCAAAAAGGCGGTGGACGACTTGTCCCTGCACATCCGGCCGGGGGAGATCTACGGGTTTATCGGGCACAACGGGGCGGGCAAGACCACCACCCTGAAAAGCTGCTGCGGCATTTTGCAGTTCGACGAGGGGGACATCCTGGTGGACGGGGTGTCCATCCGGCAGGACCCCCTGGCCTGCAAGCGCCGGCTGGCCTACATCCCGGACAACCCCGACCTGTACGAGTATATGACCGGCATCCAGTACCTGGACTTTGTCGCGGATGTGTTCGGGGTGACGGCGGCGGACCGGGCCGGGCGCATCCGCCGCTACGGCGACGCCTTTGGCCTGACGGAGGACCTGGCCCAGCCGGTCAGCGCCTATTCCCACGGGATGAAGCAGAAGCTGGCCATCCTGTCGGCGCTGGTCCACGCGCCCCGGCTGCTGCTGATGGACGAACCCTTCGTGGGGCTGGACCCCAGGGCGTCCCATCAGCTCAAGGTGCTGATGCGGCAGTTCTGCGACGAGGGCGGGGCCATCTTTTTCTCCACCCACGTGCTGGAAGTGGCCGAGAAGCTCTGCGACAAGGTGGCCATCATCCGCGCCGGGCGCCTGGTCCGGGCGGGCACCATGGAGCAGGTCAAGGGCGACGACAGTTTGGAAGAAGTGTTCCTGGAGCTGGAAGGGGAGAAGGAAGGCTGAACCCCGCCGCCGGAGCGGATGGCGGGAGGAGCCGGACCGTCCCCCCTGCGTAAAGGAAGGGCAAGGGGACGGCGCTGCAGGGGAAGCCCCGCGCCGCGTGCAAATGGCGGGGAGCCGGACCGCTCCCCCCAGCGTAAGGGAAGAGCGATGGGACGGCGCTGCAGGGGAAGCACAGACCCCTCAGCGACGAATCAACGGATAAGGAGGGGTACCATGCTGACCGTCCTGTTAAAAAAGCAATGGCTCGAGATGACGGCGTCTTTGCGGCGCAGCAGCGTGACGGGCCGGGTGCGCACCGGGTGGAAGGCGGCGGCCTTCCTGGTGCTGGCGGCCTGCGTGGCGCTGCTGGTGATGGGCAGCGTGGGGGCGCTGGCCGCCCTGATCTGCCAGCCTTTGAGCGACGCCGGGCTGGACTGGCTGTATTTTGCCCTGATGGGGGCCGGGGCGCTGCTGGCGGGGGTGATGGGCGGCGGCTTTACCGCCTACGGCATCCTGTACTGCGCCCGGGACAACGAGCAGCTGCTGGCCCTGCCCATCCCGCCGGGGCTGATCCTGGCGGCGCGGATGGCCTCGGTCTGGCTGCTGGGCGCGGGGTACCTGGCGGTGATCCTGCTGCCGGCGTATGCCGTCTACTTTGCGCTGGGGGCGCGCCCGGCGGCGGCCGCCCTGGCCCTGCTGCCGGTGACGGCCCTGCTGGCCTGCCTGACCCTGGCCGGCTCCTGCCTGGTGGGCTGGCTGGCGGCGGTGGCGGGCAGCCGTATCACCCGGTATAAGGCCGTCCTCAGTTTGCTTTACGCGGCGCTGATCCTGGTGCTTGCCTTCGGCTCGCAGTTTGCGGTGGGCAAGGGCATGCTCTGGCTGATGACCCATCTGGACCAGGCCGCCTCGGGCCTGCGGGCCGACGCGCAGGCCCTGTACCTGCTGGGCCGGGCTTCGCTGGGGGACCTGCCCGCCCTGGGCATCCTGGCGGCGGTGTCGCTGGGTGCGGCGGGTGCGGCCTGGCTGGCGCTGCGCCGCAGCTATTTGCGGATCATGACCACCCGCCGGGGCGGGCCCCGGGCCGTCTATCAGGAAAAACCGGCCCGCGCCCACAGCGTCCGCGCCGCGCTGCTGGCCCGGGAGCTGCGCCGCCTGGCCGGCTGCACCAGCTATATGGTCAACGGGCTGCTGGGCAGTTTGCTGCTGGCGGCGGCCGCCGTGGCTGCGGTGTGGAAGGCCGGGCTGCTGCGGGGGGCGCTGGCCCTGCTGCCCGGCCCCGCCGCCCTGGGCCCGGCGCTGGCGTGCGTGTCGGTCTGCTCGCTGGCGTCCATGAACCTGCTCACCCCGCCCTCGGTCTCGCTGGAAGGCGGGACCCTCTGGCTGATCCGGTCCCTGCCGGTGAGCCCCTGGCAGGCGCTGCGGGCCAAGCTGGACCTGCACATGGCCCTGACGCTGCCCCCCGCCCTGGCGGCGGCGGTCTGCCTGCTGTGGGCCGTGGGCAGCGGGCCGGCGGGCGCGCTGCTCGCCCTCGCGGCGGTGTGGCTGTACACCCTGCTGAGCGGGGCGCTGGGCCTTGTGCTGGGGCTCAAGCTGCCCAACCTGCACTGGACCAGCGAGACGGCCGCCGTCAAACAGAGCGCGGCCCCGGTGCTCGCCCTGTTTGCCAACTGGGCGGTTTTGGCCCTGCTGGCCGGGCTGTGGTGGCTGGCCCGGGCGCCGCTGGGGGCCCTGGGCGGCCTGGCCGCCTGCTGCGCGGTGCTGGCCGCCTTCTGCGCCGGGACGCTGGCCTGGCTGCGCCGGGGCGGCGCCCGCGCCTGGCAGCGGCTGTAAAATACGTGTCCCGTCCGTCCGCGCCTGGCGGCTGGGCGGGACTTTTTGGAATGTGCAGGAATGTGCGAAGAATCTGCAAAGAAATGGTAAACTGCCTTGCGGCCTGTGCCAAAACCTGCTACAATACAGGCAGAACGCTTTCCGAAAAATAGAAAAACATCTTTTTTCCTGCAAAAAATCCGGCCTCTGGTTCGTTATAAGGACAGAGACTTTTTTTGATACAGAGCCCTGTGACGGAGGTGCTTGAGATGAAGATATTGCTGACCACCGACTGGTGGACGCCTGCGGTCAACGGCGTCGTCCGGTCGGTGACCCTGCTGCGGCATGAGCTCCTGGCCCTGGGCCACGACGTCAAGGTGCTGACCCTCTCGCCGGACAGCCACTCGTACGAGCGAGACGGCGTGATCTACCTGGGCAGCCTGAGCGCCGACCGGGTGTACCCCGGGGCGCGGGTCCGCTTTGCCGCATGGAACCGCTGGATGCGGGCCCTGACCGACTGGCGGCCCGACGTGATCCACTCGCAGTGCGAGTTCTCGACCTTTCTGCCGGCGTGGCAGCTGGCCCGGCGGTGCAACTGCCCCCTGGTGCACACCTACCACACCGCCTACGAAGATTACACCCGCTACCTGATCCCCAGCGAGCGCTGCGGCCATGTGGCGGTCAAAGAGCTGACCAAGCTGTTCTCGGGCCGGTGCGACGCCATCCTGGCCCCCACCGGCAAGGTGGCCGCCATGCTGGACCAGTACGGGGTCAGCTGCCCGGTGTACACGGTGCCCACCGGCATCGACCTGGAGGCCTTCCATCCCATCCCCCCGGAGGACAAGCCGGCCCTGCGCCGCGCCCTGGGCCTGCCGGAAGGGGAGCAGACCATCCTGGTCTCGGTGGGGCGCCTGGCCGCCGAAAAAAACCACGGCGAGCTGCTCCGCCTGCTGGCCAAAGAGCCGGCGGGCCAGCGGCCCCTGCTGCTGTTCGTGGGGGACGGCCCGGTCCGCGCCCAGCTGGAGCAGCAGGCCGCCGGCCTGGGCCTGGTGGACCGGGTGATGTTTGCCGGCATGGTGCCCCCCACCGAGGTGGTGCGGTACTACCAGGCGGGGGACGCCTTTGTCTGCGCCTCCCAGAGCGAGACCCAGGGCCTGACCTACTTTGAGGCGCTGGCCTGCGGGCTGCCCACCATCGTCCGGGCGGATCCCTGCCTGGAGGGCGTGGTGGAAAACGGCGTCAACGGCTGGCAGTGGAAGGACGCCGCCGGCTTCCATGAGGCGCTGGCCGCCTTCTGCGCCGGGGGCGCGGTGCGGGCTGCGCTGCGCGCCGGCGCCCTTGCCACCGCCGAGCGGTACTCGGCCGCCCGGTTTGCCTCCCAGGCGCTGGAGGTCTACGACGCCGCCCTGGACCGGCGCAGCCGGGTGCCCGGGGGGCTGCCCGCCAGCGTGCCGGCCGCGGCCTCGGGGGTGGGCTTCTTCCTGTGCCTGTGGCTGGGGGTGTGGGCCTGGCAAAAGGGCCTGCTCACCGACCTGGCCGCCCTGCAGGCCTGGGTGGCCGACCTGGGGCCCTGGGCGGCGGCGTCCTTCGTCGCCTTCCAGGCGGTGCAGGTGGTGGTGCCCATCCTGCCCGGCGGGCTGGGATGCCTGGCCGGGGTGATCCTGTTCGGCCCGTGGTACGGCTTTGCCTACAACTACATCGGGATCTGCGCCGGGTCGCTGGCGGCTTTCGGGGTGGCCCGCTACTGCGGCCGCCCCCTGCTGGAGCGGATGTTCCCCCGCAAGCTGCTGCTGAAATACGACCGCTGGCTGGGCCGGAAGAGCTTTACCAAATGGTTTGCGCTGGCCATCTTCTTCCCGGTGGCGCCGGACGACTTTTTGTGCTACCTGGCGGGGACCACCTCCATGAACTGGGGGCAGTTCACCTTTATCATCCTGACCTGCAAGCCCTTTGCCATCGCGGCCTACAGCACCGGCCTGACGGTGGCCATGAACACGGTGCTGCGTTTGCTGTGACCATTCGGGAGGCGCGAAAGATATGTCTGTCTGCATTTACCGGGGCGGCTACAACACGGTGCGCAAAAGCGGGGTGGGCAAGGCGCTGGAACACCAGGCCGCCGCCCTGAAAAGCGCGGGCCTGCCCCTGATCGACCAGATCCCGCCGGCCGGCCCCGGGGCCAAAGAGTGCGTCGTCCACCTGAACACCGTCCTGCCCAGCGCCCCGCTGGCGGCGGCCCGGGCCCACGCACGGGGGTGCAAGGTGGTGTACTACGGCCACTCCACCATGGAGGATTTCCGCAACAGCTTTTTCGGCTCCAACCTGCTGGCCCCCCTGTTCAAGCGGTGGCTGATCTTCTGCTACCGGCAGGGGGATGTGGTCATCACGCCCAGCGTCTACTCCCGGCGCATCCTGATGGGGTACAAGATCGGCAAGCCCATCTACACCCTCTCCAACGGGATCGACACCGGGTTCTTCCACCCGGACCCGGCCCGCGGGGCCCGCTTCCGGGAGCGGTACGGCCTGGCCGAAGGCCAGAAGTGCGTCATCTCGGTGGGGCACTGGATGGTGCGCAAGGGCCTGCCCGACTTTGTGGAGCTGGCCCGCCGGATGCCGGAGGTGCGCTTTATCTGGTTTGGCCAGACCGACCAGGCCCTGCTCACCGAGGAGATCCGCCGCGCCATGGAGGCGGCCCCCGGCAACGTCCTGTTCGCGGGCTTTGTGGGGGCGGAGGACCTCTGCGACGCCTACTGCGGGGCGGACGCCTTCGCCTTTTTGAGCCATGAGGAGACCGAGGGCATCGTGGTGCTGGAGGCGCTGGCCTGCGGCATCCCCACCATCGTGCGGGACATCCCGGTCTACGCCAACTGGCTGGAGGACGGCAAGTCGGTCTACAAGGCCGCCACCGTGGACCAGTTCGAGGCCCGGCTGCGGGATATGCTGTGCGGCCACCTGCCCAGCCTGAAAGAGGGCGGGATGGCGGTGGCCGAGGCCCGCAGCCTGGGGCAGATCGGCCAGGCGCTTTGCCGCATCTACGCTTCGGGCGGCTTTCTGGACGCGGCCATGACCGCCCCCGCCGCCGACACGCACACCGCCCGCAAACGGGCATAAAACCTTTCTATATCCCATAGAGTAGCGATATGAACCTGCTTTTTTCGATCAACCGCAAATTCATCCCCCTGTGGGAGCAGTGCATGGCCACCATCCTGCGCCACGGCGGGGCCGCGCACTACGACCTCTACGTCCTGCACTCCGACCTGACGGGGGAGGACGGGGCCCGGATGCAGGCGGCCCTGCGCCCCCAGGACAGCTGCACCCTGGTCCGGGTGCCGGAGGGCCTGTTTGAGGGCTTCCCCGAGACGGGGCGCTACCCCGTCCAGATCTATTACCGGCTGGCGGCGCCTTTGCTGCTGCCCGAGGCGCTGAACCGCATCCTCTACCTGGATGTGGACACGGTGATCCTCAACAGCCTGGAGCCCCTGTACACCTCCGACTTCGCGGGGGCGGCCTTTATGGCGTGCAGCCACACCCGCAAGTTCCTGGACAAGGTCAACCAGGCCCGCCTGGGCCTGGAGGACGGGGTGCGCTACCTCAACTCGGGGGTGCTGATGATGGACCTGGCCCTGCTGCGCCGGACCCTGCGCCTGGAGGACATCCGGGACTACGCCGAACGGTACAAAAACAGGCTGATCCTGCCCGACCAGGACATCCTCACCGGCCTGTTCGGCGACAAGGCCCTGGTGCTGGACAGCCGGATCTACAACATGACCGACCGGCTGTACGTCCAGTGTCAGTGCAGCGTCCACCCCTCCGAATGGCTGAGCCTGGACTGGGTGCGCCAGAACACGGTGGTGGTCCACTACCTGGGCAAGCCCAAGCCCTGGCAGAAGAACTACATCGGCCCTCTGGGCGTGTTCTACCAGGAAGAGCTGGCCCTGACCCGCGCCGCAGCCGAAGAAGCCTGAACCACAACGCGAAACAGCCCCTGCCCGCTGACGGGCAGAGGCTGCCAAACTGTCAAAAAAGTCCCGACCGGACGACATGCGCGTACGGTCGGGACACATACAGGGAAATTTGGCGCTGAGAGTGTGCGAGCCGCCTTGCGGCGAGTGCGCGGTTCAGCGCCAAATTTTGTCCCCAGGGGGATACCA
>DXBJ01000016.1 GCA_019116585.1 Candidatus Faecalibacterium gallistercoris
TAAATCTCGTTCACTCAGCACGCAATCGCTTGCGTCCTGTGAATTACTCTTTGGAATTTTTAAGTGTTCCTTACACTTTAAAAGGTTCCGTTACAAGTATTCGATATTGTTCAATTTTCAAGGTCCTGCGCTGTTCGCCTCGCGGCTGACAGCTTGCTTATTTTACCACAGAACCGGGAGTTTGTCAAGCACTTTTTTGAAGCGTTTTTCGAAGTTCGTTTCGGTTTCGTGGCCGCTCCGTGGAGCGCTCGAATATAATACTACAACCGCCGGCATTTGTCAAGGGTTATTTTACCTTTTTTTGGTTTTTCTTTTTCCTTTCCCTGACACCTCCATTCTGGACCAAAAAAGAGCCGCCTATGCAGCGCACAGGCAGCTCTCTTTCTGGTATCATTTGGCAGCCGGGTCAGGCTTCGGCGGGCGTCACCACGGGCTTGCCCTCTTTGTCCAGCAGCGGCGTCAGCCCGGAGGCGTTGCCGTTGCGGTGGAACAGGTAATTCACGCCGGTCTCGGTGTCCACCCAGACCTCCATCACGTCCAGGGCGCCCTGGGCGTAGGTTTTGCGGAAGCGTTCCATCCTCTCCCCCCTTTCATACGATAAGTGTTGCAAAACCGAAGCTCAGCGGATCTCGATGTTCAGCTTGTACTTCAGGTTGCCCAAAATTTTCTTGATGGCGCGGTCCACCTGGTCGGGGGCCAGCTCGGCCTTGGGGTCGGCCAGCACCAGGGAGAAGGCCATGCTCTTTTTGCCCTCGCCCAGGTTTTTGCCGCGGTAGATGTCGAACAGGCTCACCCCGGCCACCAGGGGGCTGGCGCTGCGGATGGCGTCCTCGATCGCGCCGCAGGTGACGGCCTCGTCGCAGACCAGGGCCAGGTCCCGCTTGACCGGCGCATAGGGGCTGAGGGGCTGATAGTGCAGCTCGCCCTCCACGCAGGCGGAGAGGGCCTCATAGTCCAGCTCGGCCAGGTAGATGTTCTGGCTCTCTTTTTCGTCCTTGGCGATCTTCAGCCCGGCGTTGATCTCATTGGACAGCTTGCCGAACACGCCCAGGCGCCGGCCCTTGCACCACACCGAAGCCGCAATGCCGGGGTGCAGCCAGGGGGTGCCGGTCTCCCGCTGGTAGGCAAAGGCCAGGCCCAGCGAGGCCGCCAGGGCCTCCATGGCGCCCTTGACGGTGAAGAAATCCTCCCCGGGGCCGAACACGCCCATGCAGAGGGTCTGGCGCTCGTGGGGGCGCTCGGTCAGGGGCAGGCTCTTGGGCAGGTAGACGGGGGCCAGCTCGAACAGGCGGCCGGCGGCGTTGCCCTTTTTCAGGTTGTCCACGATGACGTTGAGCATGGAGGGGGCCAGCAGGGTGCGCATGATGGACAGGTTTTCGCTGATGGGGTTGAGGATGCGGATGGCCTGGCGGGCGGGGTCCTGGGCGGGGATGTGGAGCATATCCAGCTCGGCGGCCGAGTAGAACGCCAGGGTCGAAGCCTCATAGAAGCCCTGGCCGGCCAGCATCCGCTTGACCTTGAGGGCGCGCTGCTGCTCGCCGTTCAGGCCGCCGTTGGTCACCGCCGCCGTCTTGAGGAAGGTGGGGACGATGTGGTCGTACCCGTATTCCCGGATGACCTCCTCGGCCAGGTCGGGGTAGCCCTCCACGTCCTCGCGGTAGAGGGGGACGCTGACGTGCCACACGCCGGCCGCGTCCACCTCCACGGTGAACTCCAGCCGGGTCAGGATGTCGATCATGGTCTGGCCGGGCACGCGGATGCCCAGCACGGCGCAGATCTTGTCCGGGGTGGTGTCGATGACCTTGCGGGCGGTGGAGCGGCCGTCGGTGCAGTCGAAGGCCAGGGTGGTGATGTCGCCGCAGTCCAGCTGCTGGATCAGGTGCAGCGCGCGGGCCAGGCCCAGGCTGGGCGAGCTGAAATCGACCCCCTTCTCGTACCGGGCGGAGGAATCGCTCGACTGCCCCAGGGCGCGGCTGGTCTTGCGCACCGAGTCGCGGGCAAAGGTGGCGCACTCGAACAGCAGGCTGTGGGTCTTGTCGTCCATGCCCGAGTTGGCGCCGCCCATCACGCCGGCCAGGGCCACCGGCTTTTCGGCGTCGCAGATGACGAGGTTGTTCCCGGTCAGGGTGAACTCCTTCTCGTCCAGGGTGACGATCTTTTCGCCGGGGCGGGCGCGGCGGACGTCGATGCAGCGGCCAGCCACCTTGTCCAGGTCAAAGGCGTGCATGGGCTGGCCCATCTCCAGCAGGGTGTGGTTGGTGATGTCCACCACGTTGCTGATGGAGCGCAGGCCGCACAGGGCCAGGTGGCGCTTCATCCAGCGGGGGCTCTGCCCCATGCGGATGTTGCGCACATAGTGGGCCATGTAGCGGGGGCACAGGTCGGGGGCCTCCACCGTCACGGTGATGGGCGCGTCCGCCTCGCAGACCGGCCGGTAGTCGGTGGCGGGCATATGCAGGGGCTTGCCCAGGACGGCGGCCACCTCCCGGGCAATGCCCAGGATGGACTGGCAGTCGGGGCGGTTGGCGGTGATGGAGATGTCAAAGACCGAGTCGTCCAGCCCCACCAGCGGGCAGATGCCGGCGCCGGGGGCGGTGTCCTCGGGCAGGATCAGCAGGCCGTAGACGCCGGCCCCGGGGTACAGGTCGTCGTTCAGGCCCAGCTCCTCGCCCGAGCAGAGCATCCCGTTGGACTCATAGCCCTGCATCATCCGCTTTTGGATGCGGATGCCGCCGGGCAGGGTGGCGCCGTCCAGGGCGGCGGGCACATGGGCCCCCACAAAGATGTTGGGCGCGCCGGTGGTGATGCGGATGTCGCGGCCGTAGGGGCCGCAGTCCACCACGCACCGGCTCAGGTGGGTGCCCTCCTGCTTTTCGATGGAGGTGATGACGCCCACCACCACCTTGTCGATGCCGGCGGACAGGTCGATCCGCTCTTCCACCTCAAAGCCGCAGGAGAAGAGCTTGTCCTCCAGCTCCTGCGCGGTAATATCGATATCCACCAGCTCTTTCAGCCAGCTGAAAGGTACTTTCATATCCGTTGCTCCTTCCCTGTTATTCGTGGAACTGCCCGAGGAACCGCAGATCGTTCTCGAACATCAGGCCGATGTTGTTGATGCCGTATTTGAGCATGGCGATGCGCTCGATGCCGATGCCGAAGGCAATGCCCGAATAGACCTCCGGGTCGATGTTGCAGTTGCGCAGCACCTTCTGGTTGACCACGCCGCCGCCCAAAATCTCGATCCAGCCGGTGTGCTTGCACAGGCTGCAGCCCTTGCCGTGGCATGCAAAGCAGCTGACGTCCACCTCGACGCTGGGCTCGGTGAAGGGGAAGTAGGACGGGCGCAGCCGGGTGCGCACCTCGGTGCCGAACAGCCGCTGGACAAACACGTCCAGCATGCCCTGCAAGTCGCACAGGGTGATGCCCTTGTCCACCACCAGGCCCTCCATCTGGTGGAACATGGGGCTGTGGGTGGCGTCCGAGTCGGAGCGGAACACCCGGCCCGGCACCAGCACCTTGATGGGGGGGCGCTCGGCGTCCATGGTGCGGATCTGGCCGGTGGAGGTCTGGGTGCGCAGCAGCAGCTCGTCGGTCAGGTAGAAGGTGTCCTGCATATCCCGGGCGGGGTGGTCCTTGGGGACGTTCAGGCGGGTAAAGCAGTGGTCGTCGTCCTCGATCTCGGGGCCCTCGTAAATTTCAAAGCCCATGCCCGCAAAGGCGTCGATGATCTGGTTGCGCACCAGGGTCAGGGGGTGCAGCCCGCCGGCGGGGCGCATTTTGGCGGGCAGGGTGATGTCCACCGTCTCGGCGGCGTTGCGGGCGGCCAGCTCGGCCTGGCCCACCCGGCCGGCGGCGGCGTCGTAGTCGGCCTGCACCTTCTGCTTGAGCTCGTTGATGGCCTTGCCCATGGCGGGGCGCTGGGCGGGCTCGACGGTGCGCAGCTGCTTCATCAGGGCGGGCACCTGCCCGTTTTTGCTCAGGTACTTCTGCCAGAAGGCGGCCAGCGTCTCTTTGGAGGCCACCTGCGCCAGGTCTGCTTCCGCCTGCCGGGCCAGCTCTTCAATGATTGCCTGCATACATTTCCTCTCCTTTGTTCAAAACGGTAACTTGCGCTTCGGGACGGAACAAAAAAGGGCCCCGCCCCCCGGCCGGCACTGCCAGCCAAGGGACGGAGCCCTGTTGCTTCACTCCGTGGTACCACCCAAATTCCGCGCAGGTGCGAGGTCTGCGCGGCACTCCAACGCCGTAACGGGGCACGCCGTCCCGCACTACCGGGCAGCCGGAAGAGGCCGCCGTTCCCGCGGGCCGCTCGGGAGCGAACTTCCGCGCCGCCGCCGCTCGGGGGCCCTTGCAGCCGGTGGAGCCCCTCTCTGCGCCAGGCGCACAGCGCGTACTTTCTCCGTCATCGCGTTTTGCTTGTTTCGCTCTGCTTATAGTAGCACACTTTGCCCGCTTTTGCAAGCCCCGCAAGGGCGCGCAGCAGGCAGAAACGGGTCCCCCCTAAACAGATTTTACGGGGTGAGGCGGTTGGGCCCGCGGAACAGGAACATGCACTCCTTGATGCTCAGGCCCACCAGCAGCATGGTCAGCCGGTCGATGCCCAGGCCAAAGCCGCCGTGGGGCGGGCAGCCGTACCGGAAGAACTCCAGGTAGAACTTGACGTCCTCGGCCAGGCCCTTCTCCTCGGCCTGCTTTTTCAGCACCTCGTAGCGGTGCTCGCGCTGGGCGCCGGTGGTGATCTCGACCCCGCGCCAGATCAGGTCGTAGCCCTGGGGCACGCCGTTCTCGTCCCGCATATGGTAGAACGCGCGCTTGCCGGCGGCGTAGTCGGTCACGAACAGGAACTCGTGGCCGTAGTGCTTTTTGACCCAGTCGTAGCTCAGCCGCTCGGCCTCGGTGGTCAGGTCGCCCTTTTCGGACTCGTCCACCGTGTAGCCGAAGTCCTCCTCCAGGCCCTTGTACAGGTCGGCCAGCTTGACCACCGGGAAGGGGGTCTCGGGCACGATGACCGGCAGGCCGAACATGGCCTCGATCTCGTCGCCGTAGGCGTCCTTGACCGCCTGCAGGGCGGCCTTGAGCAGGCCCTCCTCCATGGCCATCACATCCCGGAACGAGTCGATGTAGCTGAACTCCAGGTCGAAGCCGGTGAACTCGGTGGTGTGCTTGTTGGTGTAGGACTTTTCGGCCCGGAACACCGGCCCCACCTCAAAGATGCGCTCGAAGCCGCTGGCCATGGCCATCTGCTTGTAGAACTGGGGGCTCTGGGCCAGGTAGGCGTTGCGGTCGAAGTAGTCCACCTTGAACACTTCGGCGCCGCTCTCGCTGGCGGCGGCGATCAGCTTGGGGGTGTGGATCTCGATGAAGTGCTTGTCCAGCAGGTACTGGCGCATGGCGTTGACCAGGACGGTCTGGGCCTTGAACATCAGCTGGTTTTCGTCGGTGCGCAGGTCGATCCAGCGGTAGTCGATGCGCTGGTCGATGCTGGAGCGCTCCACCGCCTTCTTTTTCTTGGTGGCGGCGATCTCCTTGCGGACGATGGGCAGGGGACCGGCGATGCTCTCGACCTCGATGCGCTCGGGGATCATCTCGATGCCGCCCAGCTTGACGTAGTCGTCCAGGCGGGCCTTGCCCACCACCGTGATGACCGAGTCGCCGGTCAGCTGGTCGATGACGGGCACAAGGTCGGGGTGGTCCTCTTTTTCAATGGTGATCTGCAGCTTGCCGGTGATGTCCTTGAGCACGATAAAGGCCATGGCCTTGCTGCTGCGCAAGTTTTCGATAAAGCCCTGCACTTTTATGGTCTCGCCGGCGTGGCTGCGCACGTCGGAAATATAGGTTCGCTCCATACCAAATCCTCCCGTCCATGGCGCGGGGCCATGGGATATGTTTCTTTTTTCAACATGTCATGAGACGCTACGGGTCTATTATACCGTATTTCGGGGCAAAATCAAGAGGGCCAGCCGGCGCTTTGCCTGCGGGCCCCCTTTTGCCGGGCGTTTATTTGTCTTTTTCCTCCGCCGCATCGTCGAAGGGCTTGCGGGTCTTTTCCACCAGGGCGGTGTCCACCCGGTGGCCGGTCACGTTTTTGACGTCGATCTTCAGGCCGTAGCCCTCGCAGCTGAACTGCTCGCCCTCGTCGGGCACGCGGCCCACGATGCCGCAGACCAGGCCGTTGAAGGTCTCGTGCTCGTCGGTGGGCAGCTGGACGCCCAGCTTTTCGGCCACCTCTTCCAGGTCGGCCGAGCCGCGTATCTCCCAGCGGTCCCCGTTCAGCTGGCGGATCTCCACCTCGCGGACGGTGTCCTCGTCGTCCATGTCGCCCACCAGCTCTTCCATCAGGTCGTGGACGGTGACGATACCGCTCATCCCGCCGTACTCGTCGATGACGATGGCGAAATACTTGCGCTCCTGCTTCATCCGGCTGAACAGCTGGTCCGCCCGGATGCCCTCGGGCACGAAGAAGGGCTTGTCCACCGCGTTTTTCATCACCGACTTGCGGGACAGATCGTCCAGCCGGAAGTAGTCCTTGGTGTTCAGCACGCCCACCACGTCGTCCTGGCTCTCGCCGCAGACGGGGAAGTAAGTATAGTGGCTGTTCCGGATGGTGTCGGCCCAGACGCTCATGTCGTCCTCCAGGTACAGGCAGACCACGTCGCGCCGGCGGGTGCTGACCTCCTCGGCGGAGGTATCGTTCATATCAAAAACGTTCTGGATGATCTCGTTCTCGTCGTTTTCGATGGTGCCCTGCTGGCTGCCCTCCATCAGCATCATCTTGATCTCGTCCTCGGTGACCACTTCCTCGTTCTGGTTGGGGTCGATGCCCAGCAGCCGCAGCAAAGCGTTGGTGGACACGGTCAGCAGCCAGACCAGCGGCGCGCACAGCTTGGACATGAAGTACAGGATGCCGGACAGCTGCAGCGACAGGGCCTCGGTCTTTTTCATGGCCAGGCGCTTGGGCACCAGCTCGCCGAACACGATGCTGAAATAGGTCAGCACCAGCGTGATGAGGAACACCACCGCCGAGTGCAGGGCCGTGCGGGGCGCGGACACCCCCAGCGAGAGGATCAGGTCCACGATGGGGTCGGCGAAGTTTTCGGCCGCAAAGGCGCCGCCCAGCAGGCCGGCCAGGGTGATGGCCACCTGGATGGTGGCCAGGAACTTGGCGGGCTGTTTGGTCAGGTTCAGCAGCCGGCCGGCCCGCTTGTCGCCCTCCTCCGAGAGGATCTTCAGCCGGGCCTCGCTCATCGAGATCACCGCGATCTCCGAGCTGGCGAACAGCGCGTTGACCGCGATCAGAACAATTTGGATGATAAATGCGCCTATCATAATAAACAATTCTCCATTCTCATTGCATGATTGGTTTGTACGCAAAAAAGCACAGTCCGCAGCTTGCAAAAGCGCAGACTATGCCCTTATAAGTTCAACCGATTCATCACAATGCGCCGCGGAGAAACAAAGGCTGCCGTATGGGGATCCCCATCCGAACCGTCTTCCATGGACTCATCGCACCTCCCGTTCGTGTAAATTGAGCCCATTATACCACAGGCGGCGGAGGATGTCAACTTGTATCCAAGTTTGGGCCGGCGGGTCAGTCCCGCCAATCCCCATGCTTCGTTTGGTAGCGGGGGAGGATCACCCGGGCGTACACCAGCCGGAGGGCCGCCCCTGCGCCTGCGATCCCGGCTACCATCAGGCAGGCGGCCCAGCCCGGGAGGGGCGCTGCCAGCAGCGGCAGGCCCAGCAGGACGAACACCCCGCCATAGGCCATATACAGTTTGGCCACCGCGCGGTTGTAGCCCTTGACGTCGGTCACTTCCGGCGTTTGGGCCGAGAACGAAACAGGCTTTTTGCAAAACCACAGGTACCCGGCCAGCCCCTCAAAAAAGAGCCCCCCGGCGCACCAGGCCAAAAAGAGCAGCAGGTTCCTGTCCATCGGGGGCGCCCTCCTTCCGTCCTTGCGTTTGGTCCCATTGTAAGCGATCCGCGCAGCGGTGTCAAGCCGGCGGGAGCCTCTTGCCATTGGCTGGCGGTTATGGTATCATTGGATTGGGTGTTGTCGATAAACGGCAAGCGGTATGCCTTCCGGTCTGTCGCAGACGGACGGGGGCGCTTCTTTGCCCTCCCGACCGTATGGAAAGGAGGGCTGACCATGGTTACATTTTCCGATTTGATTCAAACCGGCATTTTAATCATTGGCCTGATTGATTTGGTCCTCCGGCTTCTTGAAGCTGACAGGAACAACAGGAAATAAAAAAGAAGTAACCGCCCAAGCTTTCCCGAGCGTGCGGTTACTTCTCTAACCCAGACCGGGAGGCTACCGTTTGTCCGGCAGCACCCTTTCTCTGTGTCTAGTATACAGCAGGCTGACGGGATTGTCAAGCCTGCTTTTTGAACGGAATCCTGTGTGTTTTCCGTGAAGATGCCCCGGAGCGGAGCGCCGTTTGTCACCCGCGCTCGCGGGCGGGGGCGGCGGGGCGGACCAGGCCGGCGGCGCGGTTGGCGCGCTCGTTGGCAAGGAACATCGCCGCCAGCAGCGCCAGCAGGTAGACCGGCATCAGGCCGATGGACAGCCGCTCGCTCAGCGCGCCGAACAGGGGCGGCATCAGGCAGGTGCCCACGTAGGCGCCCGCCATCTCCAGGCCGATCAGCGCCTGGGAGCGGGCCGCGCCAAAGCGGGCCGGGGTGGCGTGGATGATGCTGGGGTAGATGGGGGCGCAGCCCAGGCCCACCAGCACCAGGCCCGCCTGCATGGCGGCCGCCGAGGGCAGCAGCAGGGCCGCCGCCCCCGCCAGGATGACCCCCTGGCCCAGGCGGATCATACGCACGTCGCCCAGCGGCCCGGTCAGGAAGCCGCAGGCCGCCCGCCCCGCCGTGATGCCGGTGTAGAACAGCGCCGCCAGGGCCGCCGCACGCCCGGCGGTCAGGCCGCCGTGCAGCACCAGGTAGCTGCCGGCCCACAGGCCGGCCGTCTGCTCCAGCGCGCAGTAGCAGAAAAAGCCCAGCACCGCGCTTTTGGCCCCGGGGATGCGGGCCGCCTGCCGCAGGCCGAGGGGCTCGTGGGCGCCGCCGCCGGCCTCCGTCTGGGCGGCCGAGGGCGCGCGCTTCCACAAAGGCAGGCTGAGCAGCAGCACCGCCGTCAGGCCCAGCTGGAGGATGGAAATGTACCGGTAGCCCGCCTGCCAGCCCTGGCCCCCGCTCAAGGCAAAGCTGATCAGGTTGGGGCCCACCAGGGTGCCCACCCCCCACATGCAGTGCAGCCAGCTCATGTGGCGGCTGGCGTAGTGCAGGGCCACATAGTTGTTCAGGGCCGCGTCCACGCTGCCGGCCCCCAGCCCGTAGGGCACCGCCCACAGGCAGAGCATCCAGAACTCGGTCGAGACCGAAAAGCCCAGCAGCGCCAGCGCCGTCAGGGCCACGCTGCAGGCCGTGACCCGCCCGGGGCCAAAGCGGCTGGTCAGCCGGCCGCTGTTCAGGCTGGAGACGATGGTGCCCACCGCGATGATCATCGAGAGCACCCCCGCAAAGGACACCGGCACCCCGAAGGGCCCGTACATCGAGGGCCAGGCCGCCCCCAGCAGCGAATCGGGCAGGCCCAGGCTGATGAACGCAAGGTAGATGACGGCAAGCAGTAGATGGACCATGGCAAAGACCTCCTTGATGGTTTACGATAGATAGAATACCGTCAAATGCCCCTTGATTCAATGCAAAAAACGCCCTATACTATAGATAAACGGACCAAAACCCATCCCCGGCCCAAATTTGTGCGCACAAGTGCGGGCCGCCTGGCACAAGGAGGCCGGCCATGAGCCTGAACCAATGCGGCATCAACCCGCCGCTCGACCTCTCGCCCCAGCGGCGGGAGCTCAAACCCCAGGGCACCCTGGATTTCCCCTGCGCGGGCTACGCCGAGCGCTACGCCCCCGACCCCGACCACTCGCTGCCCTGGCACTGGCACGACGAGTTCGAGGCCATCTACATCCTGTCGGGCCAGCTGACGGTGGAGACCCCCGACGCCTCCTACCATCTGGCCCAGGGCGACTGCATCGCCATCAACACCGGGGTGCTGCACTGCGCCAACACCGCCGCCAGCTGCGAGATACGGTCGGTGGTGTTCAGCCCCGGGCTCATCACCGGCGGCAAGGACACCGTCTTTGCCAAAAAGTACATCGCCCCCCTGGCGGGGTGCCGGGCCTTCCGGGCCTATGTCTTTGACCGGCAGGCCGAGGCCGGGGCCATCCAGGCCCTGGTGGACGCCTGCGACGCCCTGGCCGCCGAGGCCGCGGGCTACGAGTTCGTGGTGCGGGCCAGGCTGTCGGCGCTGTGCATGGCCCTGTGCCGGCGCTTTGCGCCCGACTTCGCGGCCGGCCGCGCCCGCCCCAACCAGGACGAGGAGCGCATCCAGCGGATGCTCACCTTTATCCAGGAGCACTACGACCGCCCCCTCACCCTGGCCGGCATCGCCCGGGCCGCCGGCATCGGCGAGCGGGAGTGCCTGCGCTGCTTCGGCAAGACCATCCACGTGCCCCCCATGCAGTACCTGCTCAAATACCGCGTCATGCAGGCCGCCGACGCCCTGCTGGCCCGCCCGGCCGACAGCATCGCCCAGATCGCCGCCGGCTGCGGCTTCGACAACCCCAGCAACTTTTCCCAGCAGTTCCGCCGCTTTTACGGCTGCTCCCCCCGCGAGTACCGGACGCGGAAACGGGGGTGAGCGGGGCTGCAACGTTCCCAACGAAATCACGATTGATACATACACAACGAAAACAACGAAACGCCTTTTTTCCGGGCGTTTCGTGCTTTTCGTTGGTTTCGTTGCTTTCGTGATTCCGTTGGGGGGCCGTGGAATCGTGATTTCGTTGAAACCGTTGCTTTCGTGGTTTTCGGGGGGTACCGTGAAACCGTGATTTCGTTGAAACCGTTGATTTCGTGGGTTTCGGGGGGTATCGTGAAATCGTGATTTCGTTGAAACCGTTGGGTCCGTTGGTTTTGCGCCGCTTTGTGTGACCTGCTCACCCTGGCGGTTGACAGGGGGGAGGGCGGTGTGCTATGATAAGTCTACACTAACCACCCCGGCGGCCCCCGCGGCCCTGCCGGCACTGCGACAGGAGGATGTCTCTATGGACCCGAAGGTTTACAAGCTGCTCAACGACCAGATCAACAAGGAGTTCTACTCGGCGTATCTCTATCTGGAGATCGCCAACTATTACGACGCCAGGGGCCTGGACGGCTTTGCCAACTGGTACGAAATCCAGGCCAGGGAAGAGCAGGACCACGCCATGCTCTTTTACCGCTACCTGCACAACAACAGCCAGCCGGTGGTGCTGGAGGGCATCGCCAGGCCCGAGACCCACTTCACCGACCTGATCGGCCCCCTCAAGGCCGCCCTGGGGCACGAGCAGTACGTCACCGGCCTCATCAACGCCATCTACGCCGCGGCGGCGGAGGCCCGGGACTACCGCACCGTCCAGTTCCTGGACTGGTTCATCAAGGAGCAGGGCGAGGAGGAGAAGAACTCCGCCGACCAGATCACCAAGATGGAGCTGTACGGCGGCGACGCCCGCAGCCTGTATATGCTGAACAGCGAGCTGCTGGCCCGCACCTACACCGCCCCGTCCCTGACGTTGGAGTGAGAAAGGGCGGCCCTCTCAGGCTCGCCGGGCGCGGATATGCTCCTTATTACGCTTCGCCTGCCGGTTGCCCTCTCCGTCACAGTCCGCTTGCGCGTCCTGTGCCACCTCCCCCACAGGGGGAGGCAAGAGCACGCCCGTGGGTGTCGGGCAGGTTGTGGTAAGGCAAACTTGCTCACAGCTTCGCCTTACCACTCGTTCGCCGGGTTTGACGGCGGTACACTTGGCTCCCCCCGTGGGGGAGCTGTCAGCGAAGCTGACTGAGAGGGGAGCACAGCTTCGCCTTACACGCCGTTTGCCTTGTTTGACGGCGGTACGCTTGGCTCCCCCCGTGGGGGAGCTGTCAGCGAAGCTGGCTGAGAGGGGAGCACAGCTTTGCCTTACCACTCGTTCGCCGGGTTTGACGGCGGTACACTTGGCTCCCCCCGTGGGGGAGCTGTCAGCGAAGCTGACTGAGAGGGGAGTTTGGGCAACGTCCCCAACGAAACCAACGATTTCAACGGTTTCACGGTACCCCCCGAAACCCACGATTTCAACGAAATCAACGAAATCACGATTCCACGGTGCCCCAACGGAATCACGAAAGCAACGAAACCCACGAAAACAACGAAATGCCTCTTTTGCGGGCATTTCGTTTTTTTCGTTGTGTATGGGTAAATCGTGATTTCGTTGCAACCGTTGGCGCTCGACAAAAAGCGCGCCGCGTTGTATACTGATAAGGAAAAGAACGGCCCGCCCCGCGCGGGCAGAAAGTGTGACGCCCCATGCCGGAAGCCAAAAACCCCCAGCAAGCCCAGTTTGACAAAATGACTAAGACCCCCATCCCGCGGCTGGTGATGGGGCTGGCGGTGCCCACCATCCTCAGTATGCTCATCACCAGCATCTATAACCTGGCCGATACCTTTTTTGTGGGGCAAATCTCCACCAGCGCTTCGGGCGCGGTGGGGGTGGTGTCCAGCCTGATGGCGGTGATCCAGGCGGTGGGCTTTATGCTGGGGCATGGCGCGGGCAGCGTCATCAGCCGCAGCCTGGGCAGCGGGGACGTGCCGGCGGCCTCCCGGTTTGCCTCCACCAGCTTTTTCACGGCGTTGGGGGCCGGGGCGGCGCTGGGCGCCGGCGGCATCGCCGGGCTGACCCCCCTCATGCGGCTGCTGGGCAGCACCGAGACCATCCTGCCCCATGCGCGGGCCTACGCCTTTTACATCCTGCTGGCGGCACCCTTTATGATGTCCAGCCTGGTGATGAACAACATCCTGCGCTACGAGGGCAAGGCCAGCTTTGCCATGGTGGGGCTGGTCACCGGCGGGGTGCTGAACATGGCGCTGGACCCGGTGTTCATCTTTGGGCTGGGGATGGGCGCCGGCGGCGCCGGCCTGGCCACCGGCCTGAGCCAGATGGTCAGCTTTGGCATCCTGCTGTCCATGTACCTGCGGGGCAAGACGGTCAGCCGGCTGGCCCTGCGCTTTTACACCCGCAGCCGGCGCGACATCGCCACCATCCTGACCACCGGCCTGCCCAGCTTTGGCCGGCAGGGCCTGGCCAGCTTTGCCAGCATGATGCTCAACGTGGCCGCCCGCCCCTACGGCGACGCCGCCGTGGCCGCCATGAGCATCGTGTCCCGCATCTTCCAGTTTTTGCTGTCGGTGGCGCTGGGTGTGGGGCAGGGCTTCCAGCCGGTGGCCAGCTACAACTACGGGGCCCGCAAGTTCCACCGGGTGCGGCAGGCCTGCCTGTTCACCATCGGGGCCAGCTTTGTCCTGATGACGGCGCTGGCCGCCGCCTGCTACGCCAACGGCGAGGCGCTGGTGCGCCTGTTCCGGGACGACGGGGCCGTCACCGCCATCGCGCTGCCGGCGTTCCGCTGGCAGTGCGCCGCCACTTTGCTGCAGCCGGTGCTGGTGTGCGGCAACATGCTGTTCCAGAGCGTGGGCAAGGCGGGCCGGGCCACCTTCCTGTCCTGCTGCAGGCAGGGCATCTTCTTCATCCCGCTGATTTTGGCGCTGCCCCGGGCCTTTGGCCTTGCGGGGGTGCAGTACAGCCAGCCCATCGCGGATGTGCTCAGCTTTGTGGTGGCGGTGCCCTTTATGGCCCAGTTTTTGGCCGAGCTGGACCGGATGGACGCCGCCGAAGGCCGCTGCAAAACCTAAAAAGATTGAGCTGTGCGCGGCGCTTTTGTGCACACTGCTGAAACGCTGCCCATACGCTTGTGAAAAAACACGATGGGTGGTATAATTCTGGTATACATGGGGATGCCGCGCCCTGCGCAAACGGGGCGCGTTTGGACAAGAACCGATATGGAGGGACAAAACATGAAAACAGTCGAGCAGACCTTGATCGAGGCCGGCCGCGCCTACACCATCGCGGCGGCCAGCGGCAGCGTCATCGGCTACGTCGGGGACGACGGGGCCGGCGGCGCGCAGCTGCGCCTTGGCAAGTACGAGCACAAGCCCGAGCAGGAGTGGCTTTTCGACCGTGTGGGGGAGAACAGCTACCGCATCCACTGCCGGGCCAACGGCAAAGTGGTGGACCTGGCCATGGCGGGCACCGCCAACGGCACCTGGCTGCAGCTGTGGGACGACGTGCTGGGCGGCAGCCAGATGTGGACCCTGGTGCCGGTGAACGACGGCACCGTCCGCATCGTCAGCCCGTGGGCCAGCGGCCGCTGTGTGGACACGGTGGGCATCGGCAGCGCCCCGGGCGCCATCCTGCAGATTTGGCAGGAGAGCCCCGGCGCCGACCAGCTGTGGACCATCCGCCCCGTGAAGGACCGCAAGCCCGCCGCCCCGGAGGCCCCCGCCGAGACCGCGGCCCCTGAGGCACCCGCCGAAACCGCCGCCCCGGAGACCCCGGCCGAAACCCCGGCCCCTGAGGCCCCGGCCGAAGCCGCCACCCCGGAGGCCCCGGCCGAGACCGAAGCCCCTGCCCCGGCCCCGCAGCCGGCCGAAGCCGCCCCCGCTGCCGCAGAGGCCCCCGCGCCGGAGGCCCCCAAGAAGCGCGGCCGCCCCAAAAAGGCCGCCGCCGCTGAAGCCGCCGCCCCGGCCCCCGAAGCCGAGGCCAAGCCCAAGCGCCGCGCCTGCCGCACCCGGAAGGCGGAGACCCCCGCCCCCGCTGTCGCAGAGGCCGCCGCCGAGGCCCCGGCCGAACCGGCCGCCCCCAAAAAGCGGGCCACCCGCGCCAAAAAGGCCGCCGCCGCTGAAGCCGCTGCCCCCGCCGCCGCGCCCGCCGAGACCCCCGCGCCCAAAAAGCGCGCCCCCCGCGCCAAGAAGTGAGCGCGCCCCCAAACCCAACAGAACCCACGAAAACAACGAAATGCCCCTTTTGCGGGCATTTCGTTTTTTTCGTTGTGTATGTATAAATCGTGATTTCGTTGGGAACGTTGGGCAGGCGCGCCCGAAGGGCGCGCATACACAATCGGAGCGCAGGGCGGATGGCGCCCGGAAAAAGCGATGCGCAATACATCTGACGCGCAGTAAAGAGCTTTTTCAGCCAGACGCCCGGAGCGACCTTCCGC
>DXBJ01000001.1 GCA_019116585.1 Candidatus Faecalibacterium gallistercoris
ACGACATCAACCTGTACGGCCTGCCCGGCCAGAAGATCGCCTTCGTGGGCTCCACCGGCGCGGGCAAGACCACCATCACCAACCTCATCAACCGCTTCTACGACATCCAGGACGGCAAGATCCGCTACGACGGCATCAACATCCGCAAGATCAAAAAGGCCGACTTGCGCCGCTCGCTGGGCATCGTCCTGCAGGACACCCACCTGTTCACCGGCACCGTGATGGACAACATCCGCTACGGCCGGCTGGACGCCACCGACGAAGAATGCGTGGTGGCCGCCAAACTGGCCAACGCGGACGGCTTCATCCGCCGGCTGCCCGACGGCTACAACACCATGCTGACCGGCGACGGCGCCAACCTGTCCCAGGGCCAGCGCCAGCTGCTGGCCATTGCCCGGGCGGCGGTGGCCGACCCGCCGGTGCTGATCCTGGACGAGGCCACCAGCTCCATCGACACCCGCACCGAGGCGCTGGTCCAGTCCGGCATGGACGGCCTGATGTACGGCCGCACTACCTTCGTCATCGCCCACCGGCTGTCCACCGTCCGCAACGCCGATTGCATCATCGTCCTGGAACAGGGCCGCATCATCGAGCGCGGCAGCCACGACGAACTGATCGCCAAAAAGGGCAAGTATTACCAGCTGTACACCGGCAACCTGGCCGAGTAAGGCGCTTTCCGCCCGCCGGCTCGCGTCTTTCCCGCCGGGAAACAGATCCCTCCATGGCCCCATCCGGCCCCGTATCCCGGCCGGACGGGGCCTTTTTGCGTCCCTTGGGGCAGCATTTTTTGCGATTTTCTGGAAAAAACGCGTTTCTCTCTTTTCACCCGCGCGGTTTTATTGTACAATAAAAGCTGAAACTGCCAAAGGGAACAACGAGAGAGAAGGAGAAGCGCTTTCTATGGCGAATCAGAATATCAAGGTGCTGGCCCTGGATCTGGACGGCACCCTCACCAACGACCAAAAGGAGATCACCCCCCGCACCCGGGCCGCCCTGGATGCCGCCCTGGCCCGGGGGGTCACCATCGTGCTGGCTTCCGGCCGCCCCACGGCGGGGGTCCTGCCCGTGGCCCGGGAGCTGGGCCTGGGCCAGCCCAGCCGGGCCGGGGCCATCCTGGCCTACAACGGCGGGGCCATTGTGGACTGCGCCCCCGGCGGCCGGGTCCTGTGGCAGCAGGTGCTGCCCGCCCCCATGGTGCCGGCCCTGTGCCGGTTTGCCGCCAGCCAGAACGTGGCCATCGTCACCTACAACGACGAGGGCATCGTCACCGAGCGCCCCGAGGACCCCTGGGCCCAGCGGGAGGGCTTCACCAACAAGCTGCCCATGATCCATGTGGAGGACCTGGCCGCCTACGTCAACTACCCGGTCAACAAGATGCTGCTGACCCTGGACCCCATCCGCCTGCACCCGGTGCTGCAGGCCGGGCAGCAGCGCTTTGCCGGGCAGATCGACCTCTACCCTTCCAGCCCCTTCTTCATCGAGGCGGTGCCCCTGGGCGTGGCCAAAGACCGCAGCCTGGCCGCCCTGCTGGACCGGATGGGCCTGTCCCCCGCCCAGCTGATGGCCTGCGGCGACGGCATGAACGACCGCTCCATGATCCGCTACGCCGGGGTGGGGGTGGCCATGGCCAACGCCGAAGGGCCCGTCAAGGCCGCCGCCAACTACGTCACCACCGCCGACAACAACCACGACGGCGTCGCCGAGGCAGTCGAACGCTTTATTTTAACGGACTGAAACAGAACGGAGGGAGAGCAGCACTATCATGCCGCAGCGCAATTTGGTCATTTTTGATTTAGAATGGAACATCGGCTACCATCCCCATACTTTCAACTACCACGGGGTGGAGCAGACCCTGCGGGGCGAGATCATCGAGATCGGCGCCGCCAAGATCGACGAGCACGGCGCCGTCCTGGATACATTTTCGATCCATCTGCGGCCCCGTATCTTCCGCAAGCTACAGCATCACATCGCCAAGGTCACCGGCCTGACCCAGGCCGACCTGGACAGGGGCGAGCCCATCCTGCAGGGGCTGCGCCGGTTCATGAAATGGTGCGGCCCCGACGCCGAGTTTGCCGAGTGGGGCCTGGACGACGTGCCGGTTCTCAAGCAGAACCTGTTCCTGTGCAACCTGGACGAGAGCCAGCCCACCGTCTGGTACAACCTGCAGCAGATCTTTCTCAGCCAGTACCCCCGCAAGGAGGGGGACGGCCTCACCCTGGAAAGCGTGGTCACCCGGCTGGGCCTGCCCACCGACCGCCCCTTCCACGACGCTCTGGCCGACGCCCTTTACACCGCGGACATCTGCCGGTGCATCGACCTGCCCCGGGGCCTGGCCGAGTACCCCTCCGAGGAGGAGACCCTGCGCCAGAGCCTCTGCCCCGCCCCCGGCGACTACCGGGATTTCCGCATCTGGGAGGGCTATGTGGAGCAGTTCGCCTGGCGCAACGACCCCCGGGTCTTCCGCGCCGCCTGTCCGGTCTGCGGCGCGGCCCTCGCCCCCGACGAGGTCTGGCTGAAAAAGGGCAGCAACAGCTGGTACACCCTGGCCCAGTGCCCCCACTGTGCCGGGGCCGGCGGCGAAGCCGGGCAGGGGGTGTTCCTGCGGTACAAGCTGGCCCGGCGGGACGGCCTCCACTGGACCTACGCCCGCTGCCTGCAAATGCCCACCGCAGACCTGCTGGCCCGGTGGAACAAACAGCGCCGCCAGCAGCTGGAGCGGGTCAAGGCCGCCGAAGCCCGGGCCGAAGGCAAGGCCGTCAAAGCCGCCGCCGTCAAGTAAGCGCCGCATTTTTTGTCATAGTATGGAAAAAAAGGCCGGTTCGTTCACTGGTTTGTCATAATCGCAGGGTATACTAAGAACAGCGGGGCCCATACAGCCTGCCCGGGCAGAAAGGCGCGCCGCAAAACGTACAATGAAATGGGAGGACGGTACATGGAAGAAGCACTGCTGTATTGGAGCAGTCAGATCACTTCGCTGGAGTTCTGGCAGCACCTGCTGGACAGCTTTGAAGGGTTGGGCCCGCTGGTGCCCATCCTGCTGGCGATGGTGGAATCCTTTGTACCCCCTCTGCCCCTGATCGCCATCGTGGCCCTGAACGTGGCGGCCCACGGCCCGGTGATGGGCTTTCTGTACAGCTGGTGCGGGGTGGCCCTCGGCGGGTCGCTGATGTTCACCTTCTGGCGGCGGGTGGTCAAGCGCTTTTTCTGGCGGCACGCCAGCAAATACGAGTGGTTCCGCCGGGCCCAGAAGTGGGTCAGCAACTGCGACACCTCGGCCCTGTTCACCCTGGCCATGCTGCCTTTTACCCCCACCTCTTTCCTGCACCTGACCTTCGGCATCTCCGACTTTGACGGCCGCCGCTATATCCTGACCCTGCTTGCCGGCAAGGCGGTGATGGTGGCCATGATGGCCATCTTTGGCCAGTCCCTGACCAACGCCCTGGAAAACCCTCTCTACCTGGTGCCCGCCGTCGCCCTCTGGGTGGGGATGTATTTTGCATCGAAACTCTTCTGCCGCAAGCACAACCTGGATTGATCCCCCAACGCACAGCAAAAGGCCCGCGCCGGCTTCCACGCCGGCACGGGCCTTTTTGTTTCTTTGGGTGTTGTTTACAGGCTCAGCCCTTGGGGCCGGCGCCATGGCGCTGCTCTTCGGCAGCCAGCTCCCGGTCCAGTGCGGCCTTGCGGTTGTCCAGCAGCAGCTCCTTGTTGTAGCGGAAATACCGCTGGCAGCCGTTCTCGGCGATGAAGGTGTGGGCCGCCGGCGACACGGTCAGCTCGGTGACAAAGACCACCATCTCCTGGCTTTCGCCAAAGGCATCCTCCATAAAGTCGAAGGCGGCCTCCAGCGCGGCGGCGGCCTCGTCCTGGACTTTTTCCCGCTGATCGGCCAGGTCCTCGAAGTAGCTCCGCAGCAGCTCCAGGGCTTCCTGGGTGGCGGCGGCGTGGGCGCGGCGCAGCCGGCCCGCCCAGTCCCGAAGGGCCCCTGCCACCCCCAGCCGGTGGGCCAGCCCCTCCTTGTCCAGGGCGCCCGCCGTCCGCAGGCGGTCCGTCTCGACCTCGTAGTCGGCGATCTGCTGCTGCAGCATGGTCTCGGGGTCGCCGGGCTCGGCGTCGGGCAGAGCGGCCAGGTCCTGCTTCAGCTGGCGCAGCAGGGCGTAGCAGTCGTCGGCCACCGCGTTGTGGCGGCAGGAGTCCGCAAAGCGGCTCTTGAGCCCCGCCAGCAGCAGGCTGACCAGGGACAGCCGCTCGTCAAACGGCGCGTTCAGCAGCCGCGCAAAGGCCGCGGGGCGGGGTTTGCCGGCCAGGATCTCTTCCACGCCGTAGTCGTCCCGGTACTTGTAATAGAGGTCCAGATAGGCGGCAAAGTCCTCCGCGATCGTTTTGTGCTGCAAATACTGGCGGATGACCTCCTCGTCGGCCTGCATCCCCAGCGCCTCGTAGGCGTCCAGCAGGTTGGACAGGTCCTCCCAGCCGCGGGCGGTGACAAACTGGGTCCCCTCCACGTCGGCGTTGATCTGGTAGAAGTTCTGGGGATGGAGCTCCAGATAGCTCAGGATGGCCCCGTGGATGCCCACCTGACGGGCATACTCCCGCCAGGCAGGCAGGTCGGGCTGGATGTCCATCCGGCGGACCCGGTCCAGGGTGACGATGTCAAAATCCCGGACCGACTTGTTGTACTCGGGGGGGTTGCCCGCCGCCACGATCACCCAGCCCGCCGGCACCGCCTGGTTGCCGAAGGTCTTGCACTGCAGGAACTGCAGCATGGTGGGGGCCAGCGTCTCGGAGACGCAGTTGATCTCGTCGATGAACAGGATGCCCTCCTGCAGGCCGGTGGCCTCCATTTTTTCGTAGATCGAAGCGATGATCTCGCTCATGGTGTACTCGGTGACCGAGACGTCCCGGCCGCCGTAGTGCTTCTGCCGGATAAAGGGCAGGCCCACGGCGCTCTGGCGGGTGTGGTGGGTGATGGTGTAGGCCACCAGCGCCACCCCGCATTCCCGGGCGGCCTGCTCCAGGATCTGGGTCTTGCCGATGCCCGGCGGGCCCATCAGCAGGATGGGCCGCTGGCGCACCGCCGGGATGGCGTATTCGCCCAGAGCGTCCTTGGCCAGGTAGGCCCTGACCGTCCGCTCGATCTCTTCTTTTGCGCGTTTGATGTTCATAAGCAAAAACTCCTTGCGGGTCATCCCGCCGGCCCTGCGGCCGGACCGGGCCCAATCGTTACGAGTTGTTCAGCTCCCGGTACAGGTCCATGTCCTCGTCCTGGGCGTCCCGGGCGGCCGCCGGGGCCGGCGGGACAAACTCGTCCTCGTCCAGCACCACTTTCATGGCCCAGGGGGGCACCCCTGCGCTGTCGAATCGGTCCCCCAGGAACAGGAAGGCCGTGTCGTAGGGCGGCCGCCGGGCGGGGTAGGTCCCCATCCCGTCGGTGAAGTAGAGCAGCCCCCGCAGGTTCTGGAACTTCTTTTCCTCACACAGTCGGGTGACGTACTCGAAGGCGGGGCGGAAATCGGTGCCGCCGCCCCCCGCCAGCTCAAAGTGGTCCATCAGGTCGATCAGCTGGTCCTCGGTGGTCACCAGGTGGTCCCGCTGGACCTGGTTGTCGGCCTGGATGATGTGCAGGTTCATCCGGCGGAAAAAGCTCTCCCGCTGCTTGAGCAGCGCGTAGGTCTCGGACAAAAAGCTGCGCACCAGCGCCCCCGAGGTGGAATAGCTGGTGTCGATGACCAGGGCGATCTCCTCGATCTTCTTGCTCTCCCGGGTCTCCACCGGCTCGATCAGGGGCATATTGCCGTAGACCGACAGCCCGTAGGTGTAAAAGTTCAGGTCAAAGGTGTCGGGGTCCAGGCGGGGCTCCTCCCGCAGGACGCAGAACCGGCGCAGGAAATCCCGGTAGCTGCTGCGGCTGCGGTTGGCGGCTTTCACCGCCTCGGCCAGGTTCCCGCCCTCGTCGCCGGCCTCCCTGGCGTGCAGCTCCAGCTCGGTCTCCATCCGCCGGCCGATCTTCTGCCAGGCCGCCTGGGCCTGCACCTGGGGCATGGGCGGGTCGGGCTGGCCCGGCCGGGGCCACAGGCGGTGGTCGTCGGCATAAAATTCCCGGGCCAGCTGCTTTTGGACCCCGGGGGTCTGGCTCAGCAGCCAGCGGTAGGCCGGGGCCGCCGCCGCCACATGGCCGCCGGCGGTCAGCGCCTCGTAGGCCCGGCGGCGGACGTAGGTCAGGGGCCGGGCCACGCTTTTGCGCCCCAGCCCGTCGATGACGTTTTCCACCGCGATGTCACAGGCCGTATGCCACAGCACCGGGTCCCGGCTGCCCTGCATCCAGAGATGCCGGAATACGCAGTGGAATACCGTGTGCAAATACAACCGGTTGAGATACTTTGGGTTCTGCCGGTAAAGCCGCAGCAGGGCGCTGGGCTGATAGTACAGGTTCACCCCGTCGGTGGCCAGCACCCCGCACCGCTCGTCGGGCACGGGCTGCAGGGCCCCCAGGGCCTGGTCCAGGAACCGGAACTCCAGATACAGCCCGCTGCGCAGGACGGCCAGCACCTCGCCGCCCATCCGGGCCTGCCATTCCTCCTGGGTCTCGGGCCGCGCCGACTGAAAGGGCGCGTTGAAGTCAACGGGCGCTTTCCGCGCCATGGGGACCGCCTCCTTTCCCTGTGGGGTCAAAAGTCAAAATCGTACCGCCGCCGGCGCCGGGGGGCGGCGGCCTGTGCCTGGTATTCGGCGTCCGCCAGCAGAGCCGCGGCCTGGGCGTCTCCCGCCCTCTGGGCCGCCCGGGAGGCCGCCGCCAGGGCGGAGCTATCCATCACACCCAGCCCCAGCAGAGCTTTCAGCCCTTCCCGGTCCTGGGCCCGGATCAGGCACTCCGCCGCTGCGCTCCCCTGCCGGGCCAGAAACGCCCGGTAGAGCCCCGCGGCCCCCTCCTCCAGCTGCCAGGGATAGCGCAGCCGGTCCAGACAGAGCAGGGCCATGTAGGTGGGGTCGTCCCCGCCGTGGCCCTGGGCAAACACGGCGTCGTACTCCCCGGGCAGCAGCCGCCCGTCCCGGAAGCACTGGCGGTAATGGTACCCCTGCCCCGAAAAGGTGTGCAGCAGGATATGGGCGGGGGTCTCCTCGATGTCCTCCCAGTATTCGGGATAGCGGAAGGCGGCGCACACCGCCCCCTCCGGCCCTTCCGGCCGAAAGACCGCCCGCAGGTTGCCGGCCAGGTTGTTCACGATGGCCGGCAGGCCGGTGGCGGCGTCGGGGCTGGCGTACAGCACCACCTCCGCCAGATCAAAGCAGTTGAGAAAGACGTCGCTGCCCATGGCCAGCGGCCCGCCCCCCGCCGTGATCCGGCGCAGGGCGCGGCAGTTGTAAAAGGCGCAGTTGCCCACCTCCCGCAGGGCGGCCGGCAGGGCGACTTCTTCCAGGAAGCGCCCCGCCGCCGGGTGCAGGTCCTCCTGCGGCGCCTGTTCCGGGGCGATGGGACGCAGCGCGCCCCCCTCCTCCCGCACGCAGCGGAGCAGGGGCCCCCGGGGCTGGTCCCGGACCGTTTCGGCAAAGCAGTAGCCTCCCAGTTTGACCAGGGGCAGGGCCCCGCCCTCCGATCCGGGCAGCGCCTCGGGCAGGGCCAGCACCGGGCTGTCCCCGTAGACCCGGGCCAGGGCCGCCCCGCCCTCCGGCAGAGGGGTATAATCCAGAATCTCGCGCATAGTCCCTCCCAAAACAAAGCGCCCCTGCAGCGTGGACTGGCCCGCCACAGGGACGCCGTGTCATCTTTTTAGCCCGCAGCTGCCTGCGCCAGGCAGTCGTCCATGCCGGCCAGGACGGCCTGGCTGGTAAAGGTGCTGCCAGCCACCACGTCCACATTGGCGGTGGAGCCGGCCTCGGTCAGGCTCTCTGCCAGCTGGGCTGCGGCGACGCCGCCCAGCGCGGGGGTCTCCCCGGAGGCGTCGGCCTCTACCGAGGACACCATCCCGCTGGAGACGGTGACGGTGACGGTCACCTCGCTGACGTAGCCCTGCTGCACCGACGTGTAAACGCCGTCGTGCAGCAGCACGCTGCCGGGGTTTTCGCCGCCGGGCAGGGGCTGGGTGTTGCGGATATAAAAGACCAGGGCAATGGCCATCAGCAGGGTGACCACCGCCATCAACAGGACATTGCGCAGCATTCGTTTGGGCATAGGGGCAAAGTTCCTCCTTCTTGGATTGTGTTCCTTTTATTTTTGAGCGGGCTTGAAGCTGTCCCGCAGGGTAACGATCCGGTTGAACACCCCGGGGTGCCGGGAGTCCGGGGTAAAGAAGCCGTTGCGGACGAACTGGAACTTGTCCCCCGGCTTTGCCTCGGCGAGGGATGCCTCCAGTTTGCAGCCGGTGCAGACGGTGACGCTCTCCGGGTTGAGGAAGTCCTTGTAGCTGCTCCCCTCGGGGAGGTTGTTCATGTTCTCGCGGGTGAACAGCTTGTCGTACAGCCGCACCTCGGCCTCCACGCAGTGCTCCGCGCTGACCCAGTGGATGGTCCCCTTGACCTTGCGGCCGTCGGCGGGGTTGCCGCAGCCGGTCTCCAGGTCGGCGGTGCAGTGGATGGCGGCGATGCTGCCGTCCTCGTTCTTGTCCACGCCGGTGCAGCGGACAATGTAGGCGCCCATCAGGCGCACCTCGCCGCCCACGGTCAGCCGCTTGAACTTGGGGGGCGGCACCTCGGCAAAGTCCTCCGCCTCGATCCACAGCTCCCGGCTGAAGACGCAGTTGCGGGTGGAGCAGTCGCAGGCTTCCCGGTTGGGGTTGTTGGCCAGGCAGAAGTCCTCCGTCCTGTCCGCGGGGTAGTTGTCCACGATCAGCTTGACCGGGTGCAGCACCGCCACCCGGCGCTGGGCGGTCAGGTCCAGCTCGCTGCGGACGCAGGCTTCCAGCTGGCGCATATCGATCAGGTTGTCGGCCTTGGAGATGCCCGCCTCCCGCACAAAGGTAAAGATGGAGGTGGGGGTGTAGCCCCGGCGGCGCAGGCCGCAGAGGGTGGGCATCCGGGGGTCGTCCCAGCCGTCCACCATGCCCGTCTCCACCAGCTCCCGCAGGTAGCGCTTGCTCATGACGGTGTTGGTCATGTTCAGGCGGGCAAACTCCCGCTGCTTGGGGAACTCGGTGCCAAACAGGTTGGTGATGACCCACTCGTACAGGGGGCGGTGGTTCTCAAACTCCAGGCTGCACATGCTGTGGGTGATGCCCTCGATGGCGTCCTGGATGGGGTGGGCAAAGTCGTACATGGGGTAGATGCACCACTTGTCCCCCTGGCGGTGGTGATGCTCGTACTTGATGCGGTAGATGGCGGGGTCGCGCAGGTTCATGTTGGGGCTGGCCAGGTCGATCTTGGCCCGCAGGGTCTTTTCGCCCTCCTGGAACTCCCCTGCCCGCATCCGGCGGAACAGGTCCAGGTTCTCCTCGGGGGTGCGGTCCCGCCAGGGGGAGGGCCGGCTGGGCTTGCCGGCGTCGCTGCCGCGGTACTCCCGCATCTCGTCCCGGGTCAGGTCGTCCACATAGGCCTTGCCCTCCCGGATCAGCTGTTCGGCGTATTCATAGCACTGCTCAAAGTAGTCGCTGCCGTAAAAGACGCCGCCGTCGGGGTCGGCGCCCAGCCAGTGCAGGTCCTCCAGAATGCTGTTGACATACTCCACGTCCTCCCGGGCGGGGTTGGTGTCGTCCAGGCGGAGGTTGAACTTGCCGCCGTAGGCCCTGGCGATGGACCAGTTGATATAGATGGCCTTGGCGCTGCCGATGTGCAGGTAGCCGTTGGGCTCGGGCGGGAAACGGGTATGGATCTCGCTGACCTTGCCTGCGGCCAGGTCGGCGTCGATGATCTCGGTCAAAAAGTTTTTGTCAGCCATAGTGCGATTCTCCCTCATGCAGGCGCGTTCCTCTTTTTGTCGCATCCCAGCCCGGTTTTGGGGCTGCCGCCGGCCGTCCGCGCCTGCCGGCCGGCCGGGATCGTTTGACAATCTGGACATATCATACAACATTTTTCGTTTTCCTGCAAGGCGGTGGGGGCCAGTTTTTTCTTTTTATGCACCATCCGCAATTTTTCCGCCGGCGATTCGTGCAAAATGCTTGACAGGAAGCGGGAAGTATCGTATATTCTGCATGGTGAAAATTTTTCGCGCTCTCAGGATGTATCCCAAAGCTCCCCCGCCTTCCGGGCGCTTTGGGCGCCCTGCCGGAGCCGGCCAATGAGGAATGGAATTATGATCGACTTAGTCAAAGACGCCTTTAAAAAGGAAAAACTGCTCGCAAACCTCTCCTTTTTCGTCCTGCTGAACGTGGGCCTGATCCTGACCGCCCTGGGCATCGTCTGGTTCAAAAGCCCCAACCACTTCGCTTTCGGGGGCACCTCGGGCCTGTCGGTGCTGCTGGCGGCCATGTTCCCCCAGTTCAACGTGGGCTTTTTCATGTGGGTGCTCAATCTGGTGCTGGTGGTGCTGGGCTTTGTTTTTCTAGGCATCAGCTGCATGGGGTGGACGGTGTTTTCTTCCATCGCGCTGTCCTTCTACGTCTCCCTGTGCGAGGCCATCTGGCCCATGCCCGCCCCTTTTACCAACGACACCCTGCTGGAGCTGATCTTTGCGGTGCTGCTGCCGGCCATTGGCAGCGCCATCGTGTTCAACATCGGCGCTTCCACCGGCGGCACTGATATTGTTGCCATGATCCTGACCCGGCATTCTTCCCTGAACATCGGCTCCGCCCTGATGGCCAGCGACGTGCTGATCGTCTGCGGCGCGGCCCTGATCTTCGGGGTCTCCAGCGGCCTGTACAGTTTCCTGGGCCTGATCGGCAAGTCCTTTGTGGTGGACGGCGTCATCGAGAGCATCAACCAGCGCAAGGTGTGCACGGTGGTCACCTCCAACCCCGAGGACGTCACCGACTTCATCCTGGACGTGCTGCACCGCTCGGCCACCATCGAGGAGGCCCAGGGCGCCTACACCGGCAAGGAGCTGACCGTCGTCATGACGGTGCTCACCCGGCGGGAGGCCACCCAGCTGCGCAACTTTTTGCGGCTGAACGACAACCACGCCTTTATCACCATCGTCAACTCCAGCGAGATCATCGGCAAGGGGTTCCGCGCGGCGTAAAAGCCCGCCCCGGCAGCGAATGCGCCGGAGTAGTCATACTTATCTTGCAAAAGAGCTGCCCGAAAGGGCGGCTTTTTTGCAGTTTTGACCAGAATTCCTTCCCTGCCGGGGGGCAACTCCCCTGTTCTGGCAGTAGGAAAAGCCGCGCGGATGTGGTACAATAAGGCGGTACGAAATTTTGGCGGCGACAGCCGCTTTCCGGCAAAGAAGGAGTGTTTTTCGATGACTGAATACAAGCCTTTCAAAGAGGGCAAAGTGCGCGAGATCTACGATGTGGGCGACGCCCTGGTCATGGTGGCCACCGACCGCATCTCCGCCTTTGACGTGATCCTCAAGAACAAGATCACCAAAAAGGGCGCCGTCCTGACCCAGATGAGCAAGTTCTGGTTCGATTACACCAAAGACCTGCTGCCCAACCACATGATCTCGGTGGACACCGCCGATATGCCCCCGTTCTTCCGCCAGCCCCAGTTCGAGGGCAACAGCATGCTCTGCCGCAAGCTGACCATGCTGCCCATCGAGTGCATCGTCCGCGGCTACATCACCGGCAGCGGCTGGGCCAGCTACCAGAAGACCGGCAAGGTCTGCGGCATCACCCTGCCCGAGGGCCTGCGTGAGTCGGACAAGCTGCCCGAGCCCATCTACACCCCCAGCACCAAGGCCGACCTGGGCGACCACGACGAGAACATCTCCTACGAGCAGAGCATCGAGGTGCTGGAAAAGCACTTCCCCGGCAAAGGCGAGGCATACGCCCGCAAGCTGCGCGACTACACCATCGCCCTGTACAAGAAGTGCGCCGACTACGCCCTGAGCCGCGGCATCATCATTGCGGACACCAAGTTCGAGTTCGGCCTGGACGAGGCCGGCAACGTGGTGCTGGGCGATGAGATGCTGACCCCCGATTCCTCCCGCTTCTGGCCCCTGGAGGGCTACGAGCCGGGCCACGGCCAGCCCTCTTTCGACAAGCAGTTCGTCCGCGACTGGCTGAAGGCCAACCCCGACAGCGACTACCTGCTGCCCCAGGACGTCATCGACAAGACCATCGACAAGTACCTGGAAGCCTACGAGCTGCTCACCGGCAAAAAACTGTAATCGTCCGAACCGGCAGGCCCCATCCTGCACATCCCCCACCAAAAAGGCCCCCGGAAGGTTTTCGAGCCTTCCGGGGGCCTGTTCTGTTCTTTGGACGCCCTCCGCGGGGGATCACTCAATGTCGATCAGGTTGGGGTTGGCCTTGGGCAGTTCCTTCCGGGCCTCGGCGCGGGGCAGGGTGATCTTCAGCACGCCGTCCTCAAACTTGGCGTGGATGTCCTCCTTCTTGACCTGGTCGCCCACGTAGAAGCTGCGGGCGCAGGTGCCGGCAAAGGTCTCGCGGCGGACGTACCGTCCGTTCTGGCCCGACTCGTTGTTGGTGTGGCTGCGGACGGCCTGGATGGTCAGATAGCCGTCCTCCAGCTGCATCTTGACATCCTCTTTCTTGCAGCCGGGCAGGTCCACATCCATCTCATAGCCGCCCTCGACCTCCTTGACGTCGGTCTTCATCATGTTGGCGGCGCGGTGGCCCAGGGTGTTGCGGGTCTCGCGGTTCAGCTCCCGGTCCATGCTCTCGAAGAACGGATCGAACCAGTCGTCGAACAGATTCTCATGAAAAACAGCAGGCAGTAACATAAGTCAAACCTCCCATCAACGGCCCCGCAGGGCCGGTAAAACAACTTCGTGCCCCCAGCGGGGAGGGCGCCTTTGGGGAGCTTTTTGCTCTCTGTGCCTTCCTCCTGAGTACGGCTATAGTATAACACCGATTTTTAGCACTGTCAAGCGCATAGTGCTAATGTTCATCAAAAGTTCACAGTCGCATCTGCTTTCTCCATTTTCAAACCTGTATGCGTGCGTTTTCATCTATTTTCCAGCATACAGCGCATCGCTCTGCCAGGAACAGGACCAAAAATGCCCCCGGAGGGCCTTGCGGTCCCCCGGGGGCATCCGATGGCGCTTCACAGCGCGCAGCCGCCGTCACTCGATCTCGATCAGATTCGCGTCAGCGGCGGGCAGCTCCTTCTTCTGCTCGGCATGAGGCAGGGTGATCTTGAGCACACCGTCCTCAAACTTCGCGCGGACGTCCTCTTTCTTGACGTCCTCCCCGACGTAGAAGCTGCGGGCACAGGTACCGGAGAAGCTTTCCCGGCGCACATAGCGGCCGTTCTTGTCGGTCTGGTCCTGGCTGTGGCTGCGGACGGCCTGGATGGTCAGATAGCCGTTGTCCAGCTCCATCCGGACGTCCTCTTTCTTGCAGCCGGGCAGATCGACGGCGACCTCATAGGCGCTGCCGGTATCCTTGACGTCGGTCTTCATCATGTTGGCGCCGCGCTTACCAAAAACCTGGCGGGATTCGCGGTTCAGCTCCCGGTCCATGTCGTCAAAGAACGGGTCAAACCAATCATCGAACAGATTCTCATGAAAAACAGCAGGCAGTAACATAAGTCAAACCTCCAATCATGGCCCTGAAGGGGTCAACAGGTGCTTCCGGTGTGGCGGGGGCGGAGGTTTTGATCCCCGTGCCCCTTCCTCCTGGGCACGGCTCTACTATAGCACGACGTTTTATCACTGTCAATAGTAGAGTGCTAAAATTAACATTTTTATCACAGGCAAGACATATTTCATGCAATTTTATCCCCTTGCCCTCCCCCGGGCAAAAAAATCCCGTCCAGCCGACATGTGCGGATGGACGGGATCGCTGTGCAAGACCGGACAGGCGGCTCTCAGTGGAACAGGCTGTCGTGGATGGCGCTGACGGCGCGGTCGGCCTCCTCGCGGTCGATGATGCAGGAGATCTTGATCTCGCTGGTGGAGATCATATGGATGTTGATGTTGCTGTTGGCCAGCGCCTCGAACATGCTGGCGGCCACGCCGCTGTGGCTCTGCATGCCGGCGCCCACGATGGACACCTTGGCGTAGTCGTTGGAGCAGGTCACCTGGCTGAACCGCTCGCTCTCCTTCAGGGCGCGCACGGCGATGGGCGCATCCCCTTGCGAGCAGGTGAAGATCACGTCCTTCATGCCGTTGCGGCCGGTGGACTGCAGGATGATGTCCACATTGACCTTTTTCTGGGCCAGCATCCCAAAGATCTTAAAGCTCATGCCCGGCTCGTCGGGGACGTTCATGACCGAGATGACGGCGACGTCGGTATCTTTTGCGACACCCTTGATCAGCATACCTTCCATATCCTTTGCAACCTCCTTGACCACAGTGCCGGGCACCGGGTTCAGGCTGGAGAGGACCTCCAGCTCCACATTGTATTTCTTGGCCAGCTCCACGCTGCGGTTGTTCAGCACTTGCGCGCCCAGGCTTGCCAGCTCGAGCATCTCGTCAAAGGTGATCTCGGGCAGCTTGCGGGCATTGCGCACCTTGCGGGGGTCGGCGGTATAAACGCCTTCCACATCCGTAAAGATCTGGCACCGGTCGGCGTGCAGGGCCGCCGCGATAGCCACCGCGCTGGTGTCCGAGCCGCCCCGGCCCAGCGTGGTGATGTCGTCCAGCTTGTTGATGCCCTGGAAACCCGCCACCACCACGATGCGGTTGCGCTCCAGCTCCGACGCGATGCGCTCCACGTCCATCCGCTTGATGCGGGCCTTGGTGTAGGCCCGGTCGGTGTGGAAGCCCGCCTGCCAGCCGGTCAGGCTGGTGGCGTGGCAGCCGATCTCGTTCAGCGCCATGGCCAGCAGCGCGATGCTGATCTGCTCGCCGGAGGCCATCAGCATATCCATTTCCCGGGCGGATGGGTTGTGGGTGATCTCCGCCGCCTTTGCGATCAGGTCGTCGGTGGTGTCGCCCTGGGCGGACACCACCACCACCACGTCGTTGCCTGCGTTGTGGGTCTGCGCCACGATGCGCGCCACGTTGAAAATACGCTCGCGGTCACGGACCGATGAGCCGCCGAACTTTTGTACGATCAACGCCATACTTGTCACTCTCCTCTTTCTCTAGGGTGCATCGGAAACCAGCCGGAAAACCGGGCCCTTTCTTTGCCTCAGCGTGCCGGCCGCTCTGCGTCCGGGGCAGGCCCGGCCCGCCCGCTGGGGGCGCCGGGGCGTTTCCAGAGGCATCCCATCCTCTATCCAGAGGCCAAAGGTGCAAAACTTCTCTGTTCCTCTGTCATTCGACCGTTGCGCCGGTGTTGTCTGCATCCAGGCGCAGCAGTGTGAATGCTTCACATCCGTCCAGGCCCTCCAGGGCTTCCAGCCCCTGTTCCAGCCTGGTGTAAAATGCGTCCGCCCCGCTGCGCTCCGCCACCGCCATGACGGTGCTGCCGGCCCCCGACACATAGACGGCCAGGGCCCCGCACTCCTTTGCCAGGGCGAACACTTCCTTCGAGCCGGGCATCAGGGGGATGCGGTAGGGCTGGTGCAGCTTATCCTCGGTGGCGATGGGCAGCAGGTCGTGCCGCCCGTCGCAGAAGGCCGCCGGCAGCAGCGCCGCCCGGGACAGGTTGTAGACCGCGTCCCTGTGGGGGATCTGCCCCGGCAGGGCGGCCCGGGCCGCCTCGGTCAGCAGCTTGTAGTCGGGCACCACCGCCGCAAAGCAGAGGCTGGGGTCCACCTCCCGCTTGACCGAATAGACCTGCCCGCCCTCAAAGACGCTGGTGGTCAGGCCCCCCAGCAGGGCCGGGGCCACGTTGTCGGGGTGGCCCTCGATGGCAGTGGCCAGGGTCAGCAGTTCCTGGGTGTCCAGCACGTCCCCCAGCATCCGGTTGGCCCCCAGCAGCCCCGCGATGATGCAGGCCGAGGACGAGCCCAGGCCCCGCGCCATGGGGATGGGGTTGGTCTGGACGATCCGCAGGGGGGGCATCCGTTTGCCCACCCGGTCGAACAGGCTCTTGGCCGAGCGGTAGATCAGGTTGGATTCGCCCCGGGGGATGCGGGTGCCGTCCGCCGCCGAGATGTCCAGCTTGTCGCTCTCCTCAAAGGTGGCGGTATTGTACAGGGTGACGGCCAGGCCCACCGCGTCGAAGCCGGAGCCCACGTTGGCGCTGGTGGCCGGGACCGATACTTTGATCTGTTTCATGGCGCGCCCTCCCTCAGTCGTCCGCGGGCAGGCGGCGCAGCACCAGCTTGACGCTGCCCCCCACCGCCTCGATCTTGCGGGCCGCAGCCTCCAGGGCGGCGGCGTCCGCCTGCTCGATCAGATAGGCGCAGCCGTCGTAGTGCTCGGCCACCAGCTGGCCGGGGCCGCAGATGGCCTCCACCACGGCAGGGGCCGCCCCCTCCACACGCATATAATATGCCGCCGGGGCCGGGTCGGTGAGCATCCCCTCGGCCGGCTCGGCCGGCTGCCAGAACAGGCTGTCGTGCATCCGCACCCCGTGTTTCAGGGCGTCCACCACGTCGGCCACCACGGCGCTGGCGGTGGGCAGCTTGCCCGCGCCCTTGCCGTAAAAGACCACGTCGCCCAGCATATCCCCCTTGACCTTGACGGCGTTGAACACATCGTCCACACCGGCCAGCTGGTTTTCATGGGGGACCAGGCAGGGCTCCACCCCGGCGGCCACCCCGCCGCCGGGCAGCAGCTTCATCCAGGCGATCAGCTTGATGACGCAGCCCAGCCGGCCGGCGGCCTGGACATCGGCCACCGTAATGTCCCGGATGCCCCGGGTGGGGATATTCTGGGGGTAGATGTGGTGCCCGCACACCAGGGAGGCCAGGATGGCGATCTTGCGGCAGGCGTCCCGGCCGTCCACGTCGTCGCCGGGGTCTTTGGTCTCGGCATAGCCCAGCTGCTGGGCGATCTTGAGGGCCTCGGCAAAGCCCATGTTCTCCCGGGCCATCTTGGTCAGCATAAAGTTGGTGGTGCCGTTGACGATGCCCTCCACCTCGGTGATGACGTTGGCCGCCAGGCACTGGTGCATGGGGGTGATGATGGGGGTGCCGCCCCCCACCGACGCCTCGAACAGGAACGCGCAGTCGTGGCTCTTGGCCAGGGCCAGCAGCTCGGCGCCGTAGGTGGCCACCATCTCCTTGTTGGAGGTGCAGACGCTGCGGCCGCTCTCCAGGGCCTGCCGCACATAGGGGTAGGCAAAGCGGGTGCCGCCGATGGTCTCCACCACCACCCGGACCTCGGGGTCGGCGAGGATGACGTCGATGTTCTTGACAAAGAGGTGTGCGTCCGGCCGGTTCGAAAAATCCCGGACGTCCAGGATGTATTTCACTTCCACCGGCTCGCCGGCCCGGCGGGCAACGCTCGCCGCGTTCCGGTTCAGGACCTCATATACGCCGCTGCCCACGGTGCCAAAGCCTAAAATTGCGATCTTAGCCATAGTCTCCTCGCTCCTGTCCTTTCAAAAAATACGGTCCCGGCCGGCTTTCAGCCGTCGTAGCCCAGCCTGACCCCCACCACCGTGCTCTGCCGGGAGAGCATGGCCGCCAGCTCGTCCGGGGTCATCTGCATGGTGCCGGTGCGGATGGTCACCGCCACCTGGGCGGTGCCGTTTTCCGGCGTGGCCTGGTTGATGGTGACGATGCTGGCCCCGGCGCTGCTGATGCCGGCCAGCAGGCTTTGCAGCGCGCCGGTCTGGTCCCGCAGGGTGGCCATGACGGTGATCAGCTCCCGCCCGTTTTCCGAATCAAAGATGCAGTCCTTGTATTTGTAATAGGCGCTGCGGGACAGCCCCACCGCCCGTGTGGCGGCCGAAATGTTCCGTGCCTGGCCGCTGGCCAGCAGCTCCTTGGCCCGGATGACCTTCAAAAAGACTTCCGGCAGCACCTGCGCGTCCACAAGATAAAATCGGCGCTCCAACTTGTTCACCTCTCAAGCACAACTGTATTCACGGGAAATATAATAGCATCCGCCCTCCCGCATTGCAAGAGGGCGGATGCTATTTTGGCAGTTTCGACAGTTTTTCCACGGGACGCGGCGCTTCTGTTGCCGAAAGTGCAATACACAAAAGCGCCTTTTGGGGCCGGCCGCCGCGGCCGGACTGTCCGCCCGGGGCAGCACACTGTCTCTGTCCCGCGGATGCAGGCCCGGGCCTCAGGGCGCCGCTCAGTCGGTGATGACCCCTTCGGTGTCCACCTGGCTGGAGACGATGCCGCCGCTGTGGTCGTAGTTGCAGGTGGCGGGCAGGTCGTCGGCCTTGTAGTAGCCGGTGGCGCGGCCGGGGCAGCCCGGGCCGGCCAGCAGGCCGCTCTGGGTGCAGTAGGAGCGCTGGACCACGCCTTCCGCCATGGGGAATTCCCTGGTCTCATACCCCTCCTGGACGGTGTTCATCAGGGCCCGCCACGCTTCGACGCAGGTGCGGGTCCTGGCCTGGCTGCCCAGGGTCAGGGTCATGTCGTAGGGGGAGTCGTAACCCCACCAGACGGCGGTCACATAGTATGGGGTGCCGCCCACGAACCACAGGTCGCGCTCGTCGGTGGCGGTGCCCGTCTTGCCGAAGGAGAGCATATTGCCCGCCGTGGGGTACCGGCCGCCCGCCGTGCCCACGCTGCTGTACAGGACGTTCTGCAGCAGCTGGTTCATGATGGAGGCGGTCTGGGGGGTCAGGGCCTGGTAGCTGGTGGCGTTGTTTTCCAGATAGATGTTGCCGTCCCGGTCCAGCACACGGGTGTAAAGGTGGGGGGTGGTGTACTGGCCGTCGTAGAAGATCTGGAACGCCGCCGCCAGGTCCATGGGTGTGACGCCATGGGTCTGGCTGCCCATGACCAGGGGGGCAAGGCCCACATCGTTGACCGGGTCAAGGGTGTCCAGCTGCAGGGTGTTGTAAAGGAAGTTGAAGATGGTGTTCGCCCCCACCAGGTCGCCCACCCGGGCGGCGATGGTGTTCAGGGAGCGGGCCAGGCCGTTCCACAGGGGGACGTCGGTGTTGTCGCCGTAGTTGCCGCCGTAGTTCTTGGGCCAGCTGCGCCAGGCGTTGGGGTAGGCCCGCAGCGCCTCGTCCGACAGGCCCGACAGGCCGTTGCGGCGGCAGTAGTCATCGTCCCGGATCACCATGTCGCTCTTCAGGTAGAGGGGGGAGTTGTTCAGCATGGTGGACCAGTTGACCAGCCCGTACTCGATGCCCAGAGCGTAGGCGCCGATGGGCTTGATGGCCGAGCCGGTCTGCCTGGTGACGCTGTAGGCGCGGTTGAGGGTCAGGTCGCGGGTCTTTTCGCCCAGGCCGCCCACCATCGCGATCACATTGCCGTCGTAGTCCAGGGTGACCATGGCCGCCTGGGTGCGGACATTGCGGTAGTAGGTGACGGTGCCGTCCTCGGCGGTGGTGGTCTTGAGGGTGCCGTCGTCGTTGTAGACGGGGATGTCGTCCTCCGACAGGCTGGACACCGGCTCTTCATGCCAGCCGGCGGGGAAATAGGCGTCCCCGGTGTTCAGCATCAGCTCTTCCATCTGGGCCTGGACCTTGGGGTTGACGGTGGCCTCGATGGTAAAGCCGCCGGTGTACAGCATCTGCTGGGCCGCCGCCTCGGTGATGCCCTCCTTCTCCATGATGTCCTGCACCACTTCCTCAAAGAGGGCGTCGGTGAAGTAGGAGTTGTTGGTGGCGGTGGTCCGGGAGGTGTCCTCCTCGGCCAGGACCAGGGGCTGGGCGATGGCCTCGCGGTAGACGTCCTCGGTGATGATCCCCTGATCCCACATATTATAAAGGACAAAATTGCGGCGGTTGATCAGGTTTTCGGGGTTGGTGCGGGGGTTGTAGTTGGTGGGGTTTTTGGTGATGGAAGCGATGGTGGCGCATTCCCAGAGGGTCAGCTGATCGACTTCCTTGCCAAAATACTCCAGCGAAGCGGTCTGGACACCCTGGATGGTGCCGGTAAAGCTGATGGTGTTCAGGTAGGCTTCCAGGATGGTCTCCTTGGAGTAGTTGCGGTAGAGGGTGTAGGCGCGGTAGATCTCCCGCAGCTTGCGCAGTGCGCCCTCGATGCCGCTGGCGCTGTCGTCCTCGGTGAGGTTTTTGATCAGCTGCTGCTCGATGGTGGATGCGCCCTGCCGGGAGCTGTAAATGGGCACGATATATTCGTTGATCATCGCGCCCACGGTGCGCTTGAGATTGAAGCCCGGCTCGGTGTAAAAATCCTTGTCCTCGGTGCAGATGAACGCGTACTGCAGGTACTCGGGGATCTGCTCCAGGTCCACCCACATCCGGTGGCTGTTGGAGGAGCGGAGGGTGGCGTACTCGATCTGGGCGCCGGTGTCCGGGTCGGTGGCCATCACCACGCTGGACTGGCTCAGCTCGATCTGGTCCAGGTTCAGCAGGTCGCCGTCGTTGGCCGTGGCCTGCACCACATAAAACACCATGCACACCGCCAGCGCGCATCCTGCCATGATCCCCACGCAGAAGAGGGTGGCAAAAATGCGGAAGATGGCCCGCAGCACGGGATGGCCCTTTTTCTCCTTCTTTTCCTTTTCAGGCTTTTCCTTCCGGGGGCCGCGGCCGCCCTGGGGTGCCCCGGCGTGGCCTGCCCCCCGGCCCCCGCCGGAGGACGGGGGCGGCGCAGACTCTCTTCTGCTGTGGGTGGTGTTCACCACCCGGTGCCCGGCCGCCGCAGCGGCGCCGCGGGCTCCCGCGCCGTCGCTGCGGTGGATGCGCCTCATTTCATTCATAGCGAAGCAGATCGCCTCCTTTTAAACAAAGCCTTTGTGCTTCCTGCCTTATCTACTTTCCCCGCCCTGCCGCCAGCGCGGGGCTCACACGTCCAGGCATCGCTTGTCCTTGTGCCGATACTTGGTTATTATAGCACATTTGCCCCCGTAAAGTACAGCGCCCCGGGATGAAATTTGCCGCCTATTTGGCGTTTATTGTGTGAAAATCGTCTGTTCCGGCCATACTAGGGTGTATCTGAGAAGTCAAAAATGCTGAACAATTCGCCAGAAAGGTGCAGATGCAAGGCGCATGAGCTCCGAAACTCTTGCGCTTAGCTGATTTTCGCGGCGCGGGACGGTGCCCGCTTGCGAAAACCGGAGCGCTGCGCCAGCCGTGCCTTCGCTGCTTCGTCCGCAGGACGCGCTCGGCGCGGCTGCTTTTGTGGAATGCAAGCGAATGCAACGCGGC
>DXBJ01000017.1 GCA_019116585.1 Candidatus Faecalibacterium gallistercoris
TGAGAGTGTGCGAGGCCGCAAGGCCGAGTGCGCGGTTCAGCGCTCAATTTTGTCCCCAGGGGGATACCAGGGGGAAGGAATTTCTGTCCCGCGCATGCGGGCAGAAATGGGTTCCCCCTGGAGCGTGTCGCGTTGCGACACGCTGGTGAAATTTTGATTTATTTTTTTGCAGGCCGGGGCGCCCCGCAGGGGAGCAGGCGGCCGGTCTGGCAATCCATGGGTTGCCAGCTGGATATTGGCTCTTTCTTTTCCGGGACGAGTATGTTAGAATGAACACAGGAAACCATGGGAAAGGGAGGAGACCAATGGACCGGCTGGAAGCATTTGAAACCATGCTGGCCGACCTGCAGCGGCAGGACCGGCAGGAAAAACAGGAGATGGAAAGGCTGAAGGCGGCAGGCAGAGAAAAATCCGCCACCTACCGCCAGTATTTCGCCAACCGGATGATCTGCAGCCAGATGCTGGCCCTGTACCGGAAATATGGGCTGCTGGACTGAAAAACCGGCGTGTTTTGCAGGGGAAAGGAGCTGCGCCATGGACGAGCTTACATTAAAAGAACTTTGGCAGCAGGCCGCTGAAAAAAGCCATCTGGAAACCAAATACAAAGAGCTGCAGGCCCAGAGGGAGACGGTGGCCGGCCGGATCAAAAAACTGGAAAAGGCCAGCCGCGCCGAGCAGGCCGATGTGGACCGCCTGGAAAGGGGCAGCCTGGCGGCGTTTTTTTACCAGATGATCGGCCGCCGGGAGGAGCAGCTGGACAAAGAGCGGGAAGAAGCCTGCGCCGCCCGTGTCCGGTACGACGCCGCGGCGCGGGAGCTGGCCTCCATTGACGCCGATCTGGAGCGCCGCCGGGCCCGGCTGGCCCAGCTGGAAGGCTGCGAAGGCCGCTACCGGGAAGCCCTGGCGGAGAAAGTGCGGGAACTGAAGGCCGGCCATGGCCCCGCCGCCCAGGAGCTGATGGAGTGCGAGACCCGCATGGAAGGGATGCGCCTGCAAAAGCAGGAGCTGAAGGAGGCCATCGACGCCGGCCGGGTCGCCCTGCACACCGCCGGCCAGGTGCTGGACAGCCTGGACAGCGCCGAGGGCTGGGGCACCTGGGATGTGATGGGCGGCGGCCTGGGGGTGGACCTGGCCAAGTACGGCAGCCTGGACGAAGCCCAGGAGCAGGTGGAACGGCTGCAGGTGGAGCTGCGGCGGTTCAAGACCGAGCTGGCGGATGTGGAGATCAACGCCGAGCTGCAGGTGACGGTGGAAGGCTTTATGCGCTTTGCCGATTTCTTTTTCGACAATCTGTTCACCGATTGGGCGGTGCTGGACCACATCGGCCATGCCAAGACCCAGGTGCGGGACACCCGCAAGCAGATCGAGCGGGTGCTGGCCAGGCTGAAACGGATGAACGCCGACCTTGACGCCCAGCTGGAGGACGAGCGGGAGCGGCGGGAACAGATCGCCATCGACGCAGAATAAAGACCGGAAAAGGGGAGAGCCACGGGAGAACCATGGGGCTCTCCCTTTTTTGCGGAAAAATGGAAAGGACGCTTGACATGGAGCAGCGTCTGTGGTATAGTGAAGCTACGGAAAGCAAGCTTTCCATCATGGCCGCAGAAAGGGGGCGTTTCATGAAAAACCGTCTGGAAGAGCTGCGCAAGGCGCGGGGCATCAAGCAGGAGGAACTGGCCAGCGCGCTGGAGGTGTCCCGCCAGACCATCGGCTCGCTGGAAAACGGGCGGTACAACCCGTCCATCCTGCTGGCGTTCAAAATCGCACGGTATTTTGGGCTTGCCATCGAGGATATTTTCATCTACGAAGAGGAGGGAGACACATGAAGGAAAAACTGCCCTTTATCATCTACATCGGGATCGGGGCTGCGCTGATGGCGGCCAGCCTGCCGCACATGGACGGCTATTACGGCAACATGGTGTTTTGGGTGGGGTTCGGCACGGTCTGCGCCGAGAGCGTGCAGCTGCTCAAATACTGCTGGTGGCGGGCCCCCGCACACAAAGACGCCTACGAAGCCAAACGGCAGGAGGCCCACATCAACGCCGTGGACGAGCGCAAGCAGATGCTGCGGATGCGGGCGGGCTACCTGGTCAACCAGCTCATGTTTTGGATCCTGCTGGGGCTGGATTTTGTGCTGGCGCTGCTGAAAGCGCCGGCGTGGATCATCCTCATACTGTTTGTGCTGTGGATCTTCCAGTACATCGTGGGGGTCGTGATCTACCACCACCTGGAAAAACGGCTGTAAAGGAGGTTTTACCATGAAAAAATACCGCAACTGGATCGTTTCGGCCCTGGGGCTGCTGCTGTGGGCCGTGGGCTTCTGGATGGTCAAGGGGGACGTCCGCAGCACCCTGGCCTATGTCTGCATCGGGCTGGGCTGCGGGATGTTCGGCTACGGGGCGGGGGAGCTGATCGCCGGCCGCGTCCTGAAGGGCGCCCCCGAGCTGCAGCGCCAGATGGAGATCGACCGGCAGGATGAGCGCAACGTCGCCATTGCCGACCGCGCCAAGGGCCGGGCCTTCGACCTGATGACCTTCCTGTTTGGGGCGCTGATGGTCTCCTTTGCCCTGATGGGGGTGGAGCTGGCCGCCGTCCTGCTGCTGGTGGCGGCGTATCTGTTCATCCATGGGTACGCGCTGTACTGGCGGCTCCGCTACGACAAGGAGATGTGATCTGCGCCGGCAAGGGAGGGAGCGTCCTGCCGCCGCCAGGGCCCCGGGCGGCTTCCCGAACGGGAGGCTGGCCCGGGGTTTAAAACGCGCTCTAGGGTGTATCTGAGAAGTCAAAAATGCTGGGATATTCGCCAAAAAGCGCCAGATGCAAGGCGCATGAGCGCCGCACTCCTCCATGGAATGCAAGCGAATGCAACGCAGCAGATGAGGCTTTTTGGTAGAATAGAACAGCGTTGGGGAGTTTTCAGATACACCCTAGTTTAAAATGCCGAATAGCTGGTGCTGCCGGGCCCGGATCACCGTCCGGATCTCCTCGATGTACCGGAGGACGGTCTCGTCCGGCGCGGCTGACGTCACCACCCCAAAGCGGCTGCCCTCGCCCCAGCGCAGCATCCGCACCCAGTCGAAGCTGGGCCGCCGGTGGTAGATGCAGGGGGTCAGCATCAGGGTGGGCAGGCCGTAGGCGGCGCTTTCCACCGTGCCCGGCTGGATGACAAAACCGCCTTTTTTCCGGGCCTGGTGGGCGATCTCGGTTTCATAGAGGGTCTCGCTGGAGGGGAAGGCGAAGATCCACCGGCAGGCCAGGGCCTCGTCCAGGGAGAGGATCCGCTGGGGCAGGCTGTCGGGGACGTTGAAGGGGAAGCACAGCTCGGGCAGGCTGAGGATGGGGGTGAACTGCAGGCCCCGGGCGGCGATGCCGGCGCACTCCATCTGGAAGGACAGATCTGCTTCGCCGCTGTCCAGGGCGCGCCAGACGTCGGCGCGGTTGGCGCAGTACTGGACCAGGGGCGAAAATTCCACGCACAGCCCGGGGGTCATGGCAAACAGCTCGTAACAAAAGGTGGACAGGGCGGTGTCCTGGCAGGCCAAAAACAGGTGCCGGTGGGGCGGGCGGGTGTTCTGCTCGATGGCGATGCCCTCTTTGACGGCGCTCTCGTACAGGCGCAGGATCTGCTTGGCCTTGGGGTAAAAGCTCCGCCCGGCCGCTGTCAGGGTCACCTGGCGGGAGCCGTGCTGGAAAAGGGTGAAGCGCAGCTGGTTTTCCAGGGTGCGGATCTGCTGGGACAGGGCGGACTGGGAGATAAACAGGGCGTCTGCCGCTGCGGTAAAACTGCCCAGCTCCACCACCTTGACAAAGCCGGTCAGGGCGCGTTCGGTCATAGGTTCGGCCTCCGTTTCGGGGTTGAGAGGTTGGATAAGGTTTTCCTTAAGTGTAATATAAAATAGTTGATTTGTAAATCGGGGCGAGTTCCGTTAAACTTGTACTTGTTAAGAAAACCGCAATCCAAGCGGGCCGGAGCTTTCCGGACAGGAGCGAGAAAAAGGAGTTTAGGATCATGGAAAAGATTTCGCGCAAAGGCTTTCTGAAGATCGCCGCGGCCGCCGCCATGAGCGGCGTCACCGCCGGCGCACTGGCTGCCTGTGAGTCGGCCAGCTCGGCGGTGTCCGGCGCTGCGTCTGCGGGCAGCGCACCGGCGGCCGGGGCCGTCTACATCCCCGGCACCTATGAGGGCACCGCCGAGGGCATTTCCTCCACTGTCAAGGTCACCATGACCTTCTCGGAGACCGCCGTCACCGACGTGGTGGTGGACACCTCCGGCGAGACCGCCTCCTACGGCGCGGCCGCCGCCGAGGAACTGCAGAAGCAGCTGCTGGAAGCCGGCTCCGCCGAGATCGACGGCGTTTCCGGGTCCACCATCACCTCCGACGCGGTGATGAAGGCCGCCAAGAGCTGCTATGCCCAGGCAATGGGCGAGGCGGTGGTCACCGCGGTCCAGCTGCCCACCGGCGACGAGAACGACTGGCTGGGCGCTGAGCCCGACATCGACGAGGCCGCCATCACCGAGACCTGGGACACCGACATCGTCATCGTGGGAGCGGGCAACGGCGGCATGTGCGCCGCCGCCTACGCCGCCCAGAAGGGCCTGAACTTCCGCATCATCGAGCAGAACTCCGCCGTCATGGAGACCCGCCACTGGTACGGCACCATCGACAGCAGCGAGGCCCAGAAGCAGGGCGTGCCCCCGGTGGACCGCGCCGAGCTGCTGAGCGAGATCTCCCGCAGCATGGGCGGCCGGTGCGACCAGCGGGTGGTCAAGACCTGGATCAACGAGTCGGCCGCCATGCACGACTTCGTGGCCGGCATCCTGGAGAGCGCACCCTACAACTACACCTGCAACCTGACCCTGGGCGACGAGGCCAAGTGGCCCGACGACACCCAGATCAGCCAGACCAAGCTGATGTTCCCGGTCCAGCAGGTGGACTACAGCAGCGCCGAAAAGCCCCGCAATGTGGTGTTCCAGGAGTACATCGAAAGCCTGGGCTACGCCGTGGATTTCCACACCGGCCTGGCCAAGCTGGAAAAGGACGGCGACGGCCGCATCACCGGCCTCATCGCCCAGAACACCGAGGACGGCCACTTCATCCGGATCAACGCGTCCCAGGGCGTGCTGCTGGCCTGCGGCGGCTACGCCGGCAACCCCTACATGATGGAAAAGCTGGACCCCCTGGGCACCAGTGTCACCACCGCCTGCTCCTACGCGCCCGCCGACAAGGGCTACGGCATCCGCGCCGCTATCTGGGCCGGCGCCCACCTGGACGCCGAAGCTGCGCCGGTCCTGTTCGACCGCGGCCTGGTGGCCCCTGGGGTGGACTCGGGCTATGTGGAGTCTGCCTCTTCCTTCGGCGGCAAGGCGTTCCCCGGCACCGTGGGCCAGTACAACCCCGGCAGCCAGCCTTTCCTGAAGGTCAACCGCCACGGCGAGCGTTTCATGAACGAAAGCCAGGAATACGACAACGCCTCTCACGCCTCCTTCCAGCAGCCGGGCCACGTCTACGCCATGATCCACGACGCCAATTTCCGGGAGGACGTGGACCGCTTCCACACCATCGGCTGCTCGGCGCTGACCCGCTACATCCCCGGCATGATGGAAAGCCAGCTGGAGCAGTACGAGGCCGAGGGCCTGATCATGAAGGCCGACACCATCGAGGAGCTGGCCGACAAGATGGGTTTTGCCGGCGCGGACAAGGATACCTTTATCGCCACCGTCCAGCGCTACAACGAGCTGTACGACGCCCAGAAGGACGAGGACTTCGGCAAGCCGGCCAGCCGCCTGAGTGCCATCCGGACCGCGCCTTTCTACGGCTGCTGGCTGGGCGCCAGCCTGCTGTGCAGCCTGCAGGGCATTTCCATCACCCCCAACTGCCAGGCCAAGGACGACCGCAACGAGCCCATCCCCGGCCTGTATGTCACCGGTGATATGTCGGGCAGCTTCTTCCAGAACAACTACCCCTGCGTCATGGGCGGCACCGCCTGCGGCCGCACCCTGACCTTCGCCATCAAGGCCATCAAGCAGATGGCAGGCATCGACACCGTCTGATCCCCCGCTCCGATTGCGAAACACAAAACCCCAAACGCCCCCGCGGACTTGGCCGCGGGGGCATTTTGGGCTCCCGGCGCAAAATGAACATGGGCGCGCCGATCCCGGACGGCCTGGCGGCATTGCCGGCCGCTTGCGTGGCAGACATTTTATAACATGAACCATGCAAATCATTACAAATTTGATGAAGGCGGCGGAAAAGTTTGCTATAATACCTTTATCCATCCGGAGGCGTAAGCCGGGAAAGGTGGCTTGGTAAAAATAGATAAAAGTGTCTCTGTGATGTATACACAACCGGCAGGAGCCGGCCCTGCAAAAGGCCCCTTTTGCCTTGTTTTGGATAAGCTCCTTTGACGAAATGGGTCGTGTGCGAAATACCGTCCTTTTTCGCTTCGTCAAAGTGCTGAAAAGCTGCTTTCCGCAAGAAAAGATATGGGGCAAATGGAGAATCCGGGCCCAAAGTGTTTGAAAGAAAGGTCAAAACAATTGACAGAGCAAACCCAAACGTGGTATCATTTGATTGAGTTATGAGCGCCCTGGTTTTTGGCAGACATACGTATAAAAGCCAAACCGTATTTCATGCCTGCTGCCAAAGCGCTGTATAACAAGAGCATCGGGACGCTTGCACCTGTCTGCGGCACGCAGAGAAAGCCCGACCGGACCTCCCAGAGCAGAAGCAGGCGTTGCCGGGTTTCTCCATCTTTGAAATGGAAGAGAGGCGAGTGTGGGAAAAACAGAAAGCCTTCCGTTTCAAACATGGATGGCTTGAACCGATCGATCGACCCCATTTTATTTAATATGGAAAGGAGGGCCGCCGCCGTGGTGGATTTACATACGCATATCCTGCCAAAGATGGATGACGGAAGCGGGGCGGTAGGCACCTCCCTGGCCATGCTGCGGCGGGAGGCAGAACAGGGCGTGGACGCCGTCTGCGCCACCTCCCACTACTATGCCCATCACGAGGGGATCGGCGCGTTCTGCGCCCGGCGGGCGGAGGCCCTGGAGCGCCTGACCTCCGCCCTGACGGATGACCTGCCCCGGGTGCTGCCGGCGGCGGAAGTGGCCTACTTCTCCCACATGGAGGAGCA
>DXBJ01000018.1 GCA_019116585.1 Candidatus Faecalibacterium gallistercoris
TGAGAGTGTGCGAGGCCGCAAGGCCGAGTGCGCGGTTCAGCGCTCAATTTTGTCCCCAGGGGGATACCAGGGGGAAGGAATTTCTGTCCCGCGCATGCGGGCAGAAATGGGTTCCCCCTGGAGCGTGTCGCTTTTGCGACACGCTGCGAGACTTCCGGGGAAGTCTCGACGGGGTCTGCCGTTCAGGCCTGCGGCAGGGCCGGCGCGGTGCGGCCCGCCGCCTTGCGGATGGCCTGCAAAAAGCGGGCCACGCCGGCCGAGGGCTCGGGGGCGTGCAGCAGCCCGAAGGGGATGGTGTAGCCCCAGTCCACCGGCAGGATCTTGAGCAGGGGGTGGACGTAGCGCCAGTTCTCCACCGCCATCAGCACGCAGTTGTTGTTTTCGCACTGGTTGAAGGCGTCCACGCTGTAGAAATCAAAGTCCACGATCTGGATCTGGGGATGGTTTTTCCACAGATCGTCCCGCAGCAGGTCCACATAGTGGCTCCAGTCCCGGCGCATCAGCATCAGCCGCTCGCCGTACAGGTCCCGGACGGTCAGGGCCTCTTTCTGGGCCAGACGGTGGTGGACCGACACCGCGCAGCAGATGGGCTCCCGGGAGATCTCCAGCCCGGCGCACCGGCGCAGGTTGAGCATGGTCTCGTCAAAGATGCCCGCCACCACGTCGATGTTCTGGCCCAGGTTGGCCAGGATCTCACGGGCGTTCTCGGGGGTGTTGTCGAAGGGCACCAGCTGGAACTTGACGTCCGGGTCGTACTGCTGCACTTTGGGCCACAGGTTGACCAGGAACTGGGCCGGCGTCATGGGGGAGGTGCCGATGCGGATCACCTCGCTGCTCTCCTGCATGGCGTTTTTGGCCCGGGTGACCGAGTCCTTGCAGTATTGGAGGATGTATTTGGCGTCCTGGCAGAGGGAGCGCCCCGCCGCCGTCAGCTGCAGGCCCCGGTGGGTGCGGACGAACAGGGCCACCCCCAGGTCGTCCTCCAGGAGGTTGATCTGCTTGATGACCGCCGGGGGCGAGATATACAGCCGCTCGGCCGCCCGGTTGAAACTGCCGGCCTCCGCCACACAGAGAAACGTCTCCAGCTGGGGGTTATAGATCATCCCTGTCACCGTCCTTTTTGCAATGTCTATGTTTATTGTAGGGATGCAGGGCCCCCGTGTCAAGAACAAGAAAAGCGCGCCGCGGGCGGCAAACAAAAAAGCCGGGCCTGAACGCAAACTGCGTCCAGGCCCAGCCTGGTGCCGATGGTGGGACTCGAACCCACATGGTTTCCCGAACGATTTTGAGTCGTTTGCGTCTGCCATTCCGCCACATCGGCCTATGGGAATGTTCCGGCCATGGGCCCGCGCCCTGCCGGCGGCTGACCGCCGGGGCCGGCCCCCGAAACATTGCAAAGCCCGGTGCATCTGGCGCAGCAGATCCCGGGCCACGCCCTCTGCATCCTTCTGCACCCTGCCGCACCGGCTTATCATGTATGTTATTATAGCGTATCCGGCGCGCAAAATCAAGCGGAAAGTTTCTCTTTCCGCAAATTCGGGGGCGGCGGGGGCCGGGCGGCGCAAATGGGCGCGCCGGGCGGGGATTTCGCCCCTCCGGGCGCCGGGGCCGGCGGAGCTTTGGCCGCCGCATTGATGGTGTCATTTCTGGCAGGGGCGGGTCATCTTTTTTCAAAAAAGACTTTACAAATGACACGCAACTTTATATTATATAAATAGTCAGTTTTTTCTGCCCCGCAGCGCCGCTGCGGCGGCTGGCCATACCAACGTTTGAAGAAAGGTGGATGGATATGTCCGCAAAGCAAGCTGCCTCCGATGTGTCCCTGCCCACGGCGCAGGACGCCCCGGCTGCCGCGCCCCGGCGCAAAGCCCCGAAATCCGCAAAGGCCCCCGCCCGGCGGGGCCGCCCGCCTCTCTCTCCCGAGATCTATCTCGAAACCGGCGGCCGCCAGTACAACGTCACCGACATCGTCGAGCGGGTCAAGGCAGACTACCGCCTGACCCACAAGGTGGGGGTGCAGTCCTGCAAGATCTACATCAAGCCCGAGGACGGCGCCGCCTACTATGTGGTGAACAAAGTCGAGGGCAAGCTGGATCTGTGAGCCCGCCCGGCCCTGCCCCTGCAGGCCAGCCACACACCAAAAAGCTCCCCGGCGCGGAAAGCGCCGGGGAGCTTTTTCACTTTGGGTCGGGGCCGTCCGTTGTCAGAAGATCAATAGTTCTTGACCTTCAGCTCAAAGTAAGCCTGGGGATGTGCGCAGACAGGGCACTTGAGAGGCGCAGACTTGCCGATATAGGTGTAGCCGCAGTTGGAGCACTGCCAGACCTGCTGCTCCTCGCGGGCAAAGACCTGGCTGTTGGCCAGGTTCTCGGCCAGGGCGAGGTAGCGCTCCTCGTGCTCCTTCTCGATGCCGGCCACCATGGTGAACAGGGCGGCGATCTGGTTGAAGCCCTCCTCCTTGGCCTCCTTGGCCATGCGGGGGTACATCTCGGTCCACTCCTCGTGCTCGCCGCCGGCAGCCATCTTCAGGCAGGTGGCGGTGTCGGGGATCTCGCCGCCGTTCAGCAGCTTGAACCAGATCTTGGCGTGCTCCTTCTCGTTGGCCGCAGTCTCCTCAAAGATCTTGGCCATCTGGACGTAGCCTTCCTTCTTGGCCTGGCTGGCAAAGTAGGTGTACTTGTTGCGGGCCTGGCTCTCACCGGCAAAGGCTTCCATCAGGTTTTTTTCGGTCTTGCTACCCTTGAGTTCCATAGTGCATTCTCTCCTTTGTTTGGTAATGGGGGATCGCTTGGTTTGCGTTTGCGTCGTTTCAATGCCTGCACACACAGGCTTTGATCTTATTATACTCTTACCGCGGCAAGATTTCAAGGGATGTTGGATGGTTTTCAAGAATTATTCTCACTTAGTTCAAACCGTCCGGCAAAGCGCCTCAGCCGTGCTGCTTCATGGCTGCGGCGGCGATGCTCAAAGCGCTCCAGGCCGCCTGGTACATCAGCACCACCAGCAGCGACAGGGTGCCGATGCTGCCCGAATAGCTCAGCAGCAGCCCGATCAGCGCCGAGAAACCCGCCGACACCATCTGGACCGCCGCGCCGGTGCTCTCGGCGGCCTGGGCCCGCTGGGCCGCCCGCAGGCCGCCGGTCAGGCTGGCAAAGCCGCGCAGGTGCAGCATGCAGCAGGGCGTGTCGCCGGCGGCGCTGACCGCCGGGGCCAGGGCGGTGCACTGGGCCTCGTTCAGCACGGTGACCAGGCCCTCGGGCAGGTGGTAGGCGGCGGCGATCTTTTCGGCGGTGAGGGAGGGGTCCTGGCAGGTGACCAGCAGGCGGATGTTCTCCTTCTGCAGGATGGACAGGCACCGGGCGGCGTGCTTGCCGCCCACATACCGCAGCACGAACATGGCGTACATGTTGCCCGACACGGCCAGGTACAGGATCTGCAGCTCCCCGTTGCGGGAGTGCTTGGCCTCATAGGCGGCCTCGGGCAGGGGCACGCCCTCCTGCTCCATGTAGGCGCGGGTCCCGATCAGGATGCGGTTGTTGTCGCACCAGGCCGAGAAGCCCAGCCCGGTGTGGACCTCCAGGTCCTTGACGGGGGGCAGGATGTCGGTGCGGTCGGCAATGATGGTGCGGAACAGCCGGCTCAGGGTGTTGCAGCCCTGGTTCAGGACGCTGCCGGTGTAGAGGATGGCCCGGTCGATCCGGCCGCCCTTGAAGATGCGGATGTCCTCCAGCTGGGCGCTCTCCGGGGTGAACAGCTCGCCGGCGTCCACCTGGACGGTGTCGATGCCGTTCAGCTCCTCGATGCCGGCCCAGCCGGGGATCACGGCCCCCACCGCGCCGGCGGTGCGCTCGGTGCGCAGGGCGGTCAGCCCGGCGATCAGGGTCGAGGACAGGGGCGCGCCCAGGCACAGGACCGCCGCCAGAGCGGCCGCCGCGCCGTTGGCCCCCTTGCCGGTGGCCGCCATCCACAGGGCCCCCGCCAGGGCGCAGCCCAGCAGGATGCGGGCCAGCAGCTGGGCCCGCTTTTCCCCTGCCCGCGGGCCAAAGCTCTGGGCCAGGAACCCGCCGTCCCCTTCCAGGGGGCGGCTGAGCAGGATCCAGGGGTCTTTTTCTTCCAGGGTGGGGGCCAGGCAGCGGATCAGGTCCTTGTCCTGGGCCCGGTAGGCGCCCTGGTGCTCCACCCCGCTGACAGCCAGCTTGTAGCCGTCCCGGACCGACGCCGCCAGCAGGCGGTTGCCCAGGTTGGCCATAAAGAGGGCCAGGGCCGCCGCGCCGCTCATCAGGGTGAGGGTGGTGGCCTGGTAGGCCTCCGGGTTCAGGAGGGCGACCACCGCCTGGAGCAGGGCCGCCGCGCCGGCCAGAGCCGGCAGGGTCTCATAGGAGGGGGTCCTGACCAGGCCCAGCAGGCCGTCCCGCAGGATGCTGTAGGACACGGCCAGGGCCGCCGCCAGCAGCAGCAGGTTGGCCCCCAGGAACGCCGCCGGGGCCGTCGCCGGGCTGAGGCCGGCCATGCCGGGCAGGATGCCTTCGTAGATCAGCCCGGCCCACAGCAGGGCCGCCGCCAGGATGCCGCTGAGGGCGCACCGCAGGTTGAGGGAGGCCACCGTCTGGCCCAGGGCCCGGGCCGCCTCCTCCTCGGTCGGGGGGGCCTCCTGGACGGGGAGGTCGGGCTCCGTTTTGCTGTCCGGGGCCGGGGCCTCCGCCGCCGGGGCGGCGGGTTCGGGCTGGGGGGCGGGCGCGGCTTCCGGCTCAGGGGCCGGCGCCGGCCTGGACCGGGCCTTTTTGCCCCGCCGCCGGGCCGCTGCGTGGGCCGGGGCGGCGTGTTCGCCGCCGGTCTCTTCGGCTGCCGGGGCGGCGGGCGGGGCTTTCGGCCCGTCCTCCTCGTGCAGCTCGATGCTCATGGTGTCCTCCAGGCTGGGGGGCGGCGTCGCGCCGCGGGGCGCTTCGTCCTCCCCCACCCCGAAGAAATGGAACCCGCCCACCTGCTGGGTGATCTCCTTGTCCTCCTCCGGCTGGGGCCGGGGCTCGGGCCGGGCGGGCTGGGGGCCCATGGTCTCCAGCATCACCTTGAGTTTTTCCAGCTCCTTGTCCTCCGCATCGGGGACCCGGGTCTGCTTTTTCCGGGGCTTGCGGCCGGCGTGGGCGGCAGGTTTGGGCCGGGGCGGCGGAGCCGCCTTTTTCTGCGGCGCGGCCGCCATTTCCGGCTGCGGGGCCGGCTCCCTGGGGGGCGCGGGCGGCGTCTCCGGCGGGGGCGCAGGTTCTTTGGATGGCGCGGAGGGTGGCGCGGGCCGGGGCGCAGGGGCGGGCGGGACGGGCCCGGCCGGCCGGTCCGGTTCCGGTCCTTCCAGCCGGATGGGTTCCGGTTCCGCCGGCTCCGGGGCCGCAGGCGCTGCCGGCTCCAGGACGATGGCTTCCGGGGCAGCGGGCTCCGGCGCGGGGGCCGGGGCGGCCGGCTCTGCGCCGTCCCCTTCCAGCTCCCGGGTCAGGTCCTCCAGGGAGGGGCGGGCGGCCAGCTCCAGGCTGCCGTCGGCTTTCTCCTGGCCGGGGCGGTCCAGCATGATCTCGCCGGTGGGGGCGATGGGCGTCTGCGCCCAAAAGATCTCTTCTTCCTCCTGGTCCTCAGGCGGCGGGGCCCCCCGGGCCTTTTCCAGCTTGCCGAAAAACCGGGCCAGCAGGCCGTGCTTGCGGTCGGGCTGGCGGGTGGGGTTGATCATCTCCTCCGGCACCTGGGCCACGCTGGTGGTAAAAAAGGTCTCAAACTTTTTCTTTTCGATCTCATCCCGGGTCAAATCCCGGCGGTCGGCATCCTTAGGCATCCATATGTCCCTCCCAACCCGGGGCAGTACCCGCCCCGGTCTTATTTACACCGTCCCGGCGCGCTGGGCCTGGATCTCGTAGAGGATGATCCCGGCCGCCACCGAAACATTGAAGCTGTCCACCCCGGTGCCGGGGGCGGCCATATCCAGCCGCAGCACGCCGTCGCAGCGCTTTTTGACCAGCTGCGACACCCCGCTGCCCTCGCTGCCCAGGACCAGGGCGATGGGGCCGGTGAGGTTGTTGCGGCGCAGCGAAACGCCGTCCATATCGGCGCAGTAGACAAAGATCCCCTGCTCTTTCAGGCGGCGGATGGTCTCGCTGATGTTGACCACCCGGGCCACCGGCAGCCGCTCGGCGGCGCCGGCGCTGGCCTTGATGACGGTGGGGGTCACCGACGCGCCCCCCCGCTTGGGGATGATGATCCCATGGGCCCCGCACAGCAGGGCCGAGCGGATCACCGCGCCCAGGTTGTGGGGGTCCTCGATGCCGTCGCTGATGACCAGGAACGGCGGCTGGCCCTGAGCGCGGGCGGCGGCCAGCAGGTCGTCCACCTCGGCGTAGGCGATCTCGCTGGCAAAAGCGGCCACCCCCTGGTGGCTGTCGGTGCCGGCCAGCTGGCGCAGCTTGTTGGGGTGCACCCGCTTGACCGTGGCCCCCGCCTCTTTGGCCAGGGCCGTATAATAAGAGGCCACCGCCGGGGCCATCCCCTCGGCCAGCAGCACGGTATCCACGCCGGCGCCGCTCTTGAGCAGCTCGGCGACGGGGTTTTTGCCGTACACCAGCCGCTCGCTGGGCTGGGCGTCCCGTTCCGGTTCGGGGCGGCGGCCCGGGCGCGGTCGATTGTCTTGCATCTGTTTAGTCCTCCCTGTGCCTGCCGCACCTGCGGCAGAGAATGATTCATGGTAAAGTATACCATAAGCCGCCCGGTATTGCCAGCAAATTGTCATTTTTTCACGAGGGGCGCGGGCCCTCCCGTCCAGTATGGGCAGGGGCAAAGGAAGATAATCCGGCGGGGAAGTTTTCAACAAATACGAGTTGTAAACGGGGTTTTTATTTTCAACAAGTTGAAAACCCTGTGGAGAAAGTGAAAAACACCAGCTTCAAAGCCTTTTTGCGGTGTGGAATTCAACTGTTTCCACCGGGTTTTCCACATTTGCCCTTCGGGGCGGCGGGCGGGCCCGGCTACGGTTTGTATTTTTCAAGATGGAAAGCTGACTATTTTCGCGCCCGAAATTTGGCCGCCTTTGCAAAAAATGCCCACATCCCCCCGCGCAATGTGCTATACTGTTGAAAAGGCTGTGTAAAAAACCGGCAAAGCCCGGCGCAGCGGGGAGGGCGCCGCCCTCCCGCGGCCAGGCGCCGAAAGGAGGTTTCTTTTTTGTTGTATTTAGACGCCAACGGGCTGGACCTGGCCCAGACCCTGCAGTGCGGCCAGTGCTTCCGCTGGCAGCCCGGCCCGGCCGGCAGCTGGACCGGGGTGGTCGCGGGGCGGGCCGTCCGGGCCGAACACGCCCCCGGCGGCCGGATCTGCCTGACCGGGCTGGCGGGCCCCGCCCCCGAGGCCGAGCCCGCTTTCTGGGTCCGGTACTTTGCTTTGGACCTGGATTACCCCGCCCTGCAGGCCCGGATGCAGGCCGCCCACAAAGGGCTGGCGGGCTGCATCGCCTGCGCGCCCGGCATCCGGGTGCTGCGCCAGCCCTTTTTCGAGACCCTGATCACCTTCCTCATCAGCCAGAACAACAACATCCCCCGGATCACCGGCATCGTGGACCGGCTGTGCCGGGGGCTGGGCCAGCCGCTGGAGGGGGAGGGGCGGTTCTTCGCTTTCCCCACAGCGGAGCGGCTGGCCCCCCTGGCCGAGGCGGACCTGGCTTTTCTGCGGGCGGGGTGGCGCAGCGGGTATATCCTGGACGCCGCCCGCCGCGCCGCCGCCGGCCAGCTGGAGGAGGACGCCCTGCGGGCCATGCCCCTGGCCGGGGCCCGGGCCCGCCTGATGGAGGTGCGGGGGGTGGGCCCCAAGGTGGCCGACTGCGCCCTGCTGTACGGCCTGGGCCGGTGGGACGCTTACCCGGTGGACGTCTGGATGCGCCGGGCGGGGCAGGCCCTGTTCACCCGGCGGGTCAAGGACCCCGCCGCCTATCTCAACCGCAAAACCGGCGGCTGTGCCGGCATCGCCCAGCAATATATTTTTGCCTGGGCCCGCAGCACAGGTTTGACAGAAAAAACACACAAAAATCCCGCTTGTGATTGATTTTACAAACTATTTAGGTTATACTGAAGAAGCAGGGCCCCGCCCCTCCGACAGCGGCGGGCTGGTTCTTTTGTTGTATACCGAAAATAGATGCTGGAGGTAAAAACAATGCTGGTAAATGCAACTGAAATGCTTCTCAAAGCGCGGGACGGCCACTATGGCGTGCCCCAGTTCAACATCAACAACCTGGAGTGGACCAAGGCCGTCCTGACTGCCTGCGAGCAGACCAAGAGCCCGGTCATCCTGGGTGTGTCCGAGGGCGCCGGCAAGTACATGACCGGCTTCAAGACCGTCGCCGCGATGGTCAAGGCCATGGTGGACTCCATGGGCATCACCGTCCCCGTGGCGCTGCACCTGGACCACGGCACCTACGAGGGCTGCAAGGCCTGCGTGGAGGCCGGTTTCTCCTCCATCATGTTCGACGGCAGCCACTACCCCATCGAGGAGAATGTGGAAAAGACCAAGGAGCTGGTGGCCCTGGCCCATGCCAACGGCATGTCCATCGAGGCCGAGGTGGGCTCCATCGGCGGCGTTGAGGACGGCGTCGTGGGCACCGGCGAGATCGCCGACCCCGCCGAGTGCGCCCGCATCACCGACCTGGGCATCGATTTCCTGGCTGCCGGCATCGGCAACATCCACGGCGTCTACCCCGCCAACTGGAAGGGCCTGGACTTTGAGGCCCTGGACCGCATCCACAAGGCCACCAACAACATCCCCCTGGTGCTGCACGGCGGCACCGGCATCCCCGACGAGATGATCGCCAAGGCCATCAGCCTGGGCGTGTGCAAGATCAACATCAACACCGAGTGCCAGCTGGTCTTTGCCGAGGCCACCCGCAAGTACATCGAGGCCGGCAAGGATCTGCAGGGCAAGGGCTTCGACCCCCGCAAGCTGCTGGCCCCCGGCGCACAGGCCATCATCGACAAGTGCAAGGAGAAGATCGAGCTGTTCGGCTGCGCCGGCAAGGGCTGATCCCTTGAAACAGGGCCTGGACCAAAGCGCATAAAAACCCCGCCGCCTCCGGTGCGAACCGGAAGCGGCGGGGTCTTTTTGTCAGGTCATGGGGGGATCACGAGGCGGGCAGCAGGGCCGGCTCCGCGATGACAAAGGTGCGGCTGATGTTCTGGGCCGAGTAGTTGCCCCCCACCACGGCGGTCTGGGTGTACTCGCCCGGCTCGGTGGGCGGCTCGGTGCTGGTGGCGCCGCCCAGGCCCAGCAGCCCGCCCTTCTTTTTGTAGGTGTAGGTGACCACGGGGTCCTGCAGGACGGCGCCGTCCACCTCCACCACGGCCGAGAAGTCAAAGTTCCTGGCCGCTTCCACCGTCATGGAGGCCGGCGTCTGCTGGCTCCAGTACTGGCGGACGCCCGCGCTCTTGGGGGCGATCTTGAAGAAGGCGAAGCCCCCGGTGTTCACGTCGTCCCGGCTGAGGGTGACGGCCCCGGCCACATAGTTGCCGGCGTCCACCGGCTGCTCGTCCACATAGATGTGGGTGACCAGGTCCTCGGGCAGGTAGCGGCGGATCAGGGTCAGGGCGCTGCGCATGCCGGTGACGATGTCCTGCAGCGCCGGGACATAGTATTGCAGGATCTCCATCAGGGAGGTCAGCTCCTCCGCCACGCGGATCAGGACGCTGACGTCGTTGCCGTCGATCAGCTGCTTGAGGTAGCGGTAGAGGTTGAAGTCCCGTGTGTTGGCCGGGTCGGCCGACATGGAGGCCGGCAGGGGGATCAGCTCCAGCAAAATGCGCACCTTCTCGGGCAGCAGCAGGGTGACAAAGCCCTTGGCCTGGCCGCTGACGCCCAGCACCACGGCGATGTACTGGGTGTCCTCGGGGGTGGCGCGGATGCTCACCTCAAAGGGCTGCCCGTAAACGGCGTTGTCGGTGGCCTCGATGCGGATGGCGACCAGCGCGTTTTCCTCTGCCAGAGGCTGGGCGGCAGGCGCAGAGGTGCCCGCCGCCAGTGCCGGCGCGGCCGAGGTGCAGGCCATAACGGCTGCAAGGGCCAGCGCGGCGATCCGTTTTTTCAGCATAGTTTCCCTCCTTACGAAAGCAGATGCGTCGGGGTATGCCCCCGCCTTTATTCTACAGGAATCCCCCGCCCAGGTCAACGACGGGATTACAGGAGCAGGATTTTCCAGCCCGGCCCGCCCGCGCTCAGATGCGGGAGAGCTGGGGCCCCTGGGCGGTGTCCTTCACGGCCCAGCCCTGGGCGGCGATCTCGGCCCGCAGGGCGTCGGCAGCGGCCCAGTCTTTCGCTTTTTTGGCGGCGGCCCGCTTTTCCACCAGCTCCAGGATGGCGGGGGGCACTTCGTCCTTTTTGCGGTTGTACAGCAGGCCCAGCACCCCGGCCAGCTCGTCAAAGACGGCGGCGGCGGCCTCCAGCGCCTCCTTCGAGGCGGACGCCGACAGGGTGTTGATCTCCTTGACCAGGTCGAAGAGGGCGGCCAGGGCGTCGGGGGTGTTCAGGTCGTCGTCCATGGCGGTGCAGAACTTGGTCCGGGCGGCGGCGGCCTTCTCTTTCAGCTCCTCGCCGGCGCCAAAGCTGCCCTGCCCCAGGACGAAGTCCAGGTTTTCCCGGCAGGTGTACAGCCGCTCGAGGCTGTTCTTGCAGCTCTCAATCAGCTCGACGGTGTAGTTCAGGGGCATGCGGTAGCCGGCCGTCAGCATGAAATAGCGGATGGGCTCGTAGCCGTAGGCCTGGGCCACGTCCCGCACGGTGAAGAAGTTGTGCAGGCTCTTGGACATCTTCTGGTTGTCCACGTTGATAAAGCCGTTGTGCATCCAGTAGCGGGCAAAGGTGCAGCCGTTGGCGCACTCGCTTTGGGCGATCTCGTTTTCGTGGTGGGGGAAGATCAGGTCCTGCCCGCCGCAGTGCAGGTCGATGGTCTTGCCCAGGTGGGTGCGGCTCATGGCGCTGCACTCGATGTGCCAGCCGGGGCGGCCGGGGCCGTAGGGGCTGTCCCAGGCGGGCTCGCCGGGCTTGGCGGCCTTCCAGACGGCAAAGTCGGCGGGGTCCTCCTTCAGGTCGTCGTCCATCTGGCTGCGCAGGGCGCGGTTGCCGCTCTCCAGGTCGTCCAGGTTCAGGTGGCTCAGCTTGCCGTACTCGGGGTCGCTGCGCACCCGGAAATAGACGTCCCCGTTGCGGGCCACATAGGCGTGGCCGCTGGCGATCAGGTCGGCCACGATGCCCAGGATCTGCCCGATGTGCTCGGTGGCGCGGGGCTGGACGGTGGGGGGCAGGCAGTTCAGGCCGGCGGCGTCCTTTTTGTACTCGGCCTCGAACCGCTCGGCCACCGCCTTCATGGTGGTGCCCTCCTCGTTGGCCCGGGTGATGAGCTTGTCGTCGATGTCGGTGATGTTGGAGACATAGATCACCTTGTTGCCCCGGTACTCCAGATAGCGGCGCAGGGTGTCAAAGACGATCAGGGGCCGCGCGTTGCCGATGTGGATGTAGTTGTAGACGGTGGGCCCGCAGACATAGATGCGGTAGACCCCCGGCTCCTGGGGGACAAAGTCTTCCTTTTGCCGTGTAAGTGTATTGAAAATCTGCATGGCAGCTCTCTCCTTTTCTCGTTGCCCGTGGTTGGATGCTCCCATTATACCGCCTTGGGGCCGCCGTTGCAAGCCTGCCCCTTTACAATCCGGCTTTCTTGTGCGATAATTTGTAATATCCATTGCGCGCCGGCGCGCGGCGCGCACTTGCAGACAAAGGGGAAAGTATTATGAGCAAGATCATCCTGCCGGCGGGCTACACGCCCGCCCTGAACCTGTACGACACCCAGCGGGCCATCGGCACGGTCAAGCGGCTGTTTGCCGACACCCTGTGCGCGACGCTGAACCTGCGCCGCGTCTCGGCCCCCCTGTTCGTCGAGGCCGCCTCCGGCCTGAACGACGACCTGAACGGCGTGGAGCGCAAGGTCGCCTTCGACATCCGGGACACCGGCGTCACCGCCGAGGTGGTCCAGTCCCTGGCCAAGTGGAAGCGCAAGGCCCTGAAGGACTACGACTTCCACGTGGGCAAGGGCCTGTACTGCGACATGAACGCCATCCGCCGGGACGAGGAGCTGGACAACCTGCACTCGGTCTATGTGGACCAGTGGGACTGGGAAAAGGTCATCCGGGAGGAGGACCGCAATCTGGACTACCTGCAGGGGGTGGTGCGGGGGATCGTCTCGGCGGTGTGCGCCACCGAGATGAACCTGCACGCCATGTTCCCCCAGCTGGAAAAGCTGCCCCTCCACAGCCCCCACGTCACCTTCATCACCACCCAGGAGCTGGAGGACCTTTACCCCGGCCTGGAGCCCAAAGAGCGGGAGAACGCCTTTGTCAAAGAGCACGGCACCACCTTCCTGATGCAGATCGGGCACAAGCTGCGCAGCGGCCGGCCCCACGACGGCCGCGCCCCCGACTACGACGACTGGGACCTGAACGGCGACCTGCTGTTCTGGAACGACCCGCTGGCCTGCAGCTACGAGCTGAGCAGCATGGGCATCCGGGTCAGCCCCGAAAGCCTGGACCGCCAGCTGACCGAGGCCGGCTGCGACGACCGCCGGGCCCTGCCCTTCCACAAGGCGCTGCTGGCCGGCGAGCTGCCCTGCACCATCGGCGGCGGCATCGGCCAGAGCCGGCTGTGCATGCTGCTTTTGGGCAGCGCCCACATCGGCGAGGTGCAGGCTTCCGTCTGGGACGCCGCCACCCGCGCAGCCTGCGAAAAAGCCGGCATCCACCTGCTGTAAAGGCGCCAAACACACGAGCTCGTCCCGTTGGGACGGGCTTTTTGCGTGTCAAAGAATCTTTGCGCGGCCAATGCCCCGATGGAAGCGAACGCTTTCTTTACTTAGAGGGCCGGTTCCGGTATCATAGAGGCAGAAGAAAAACCCATCCAGCCGCGAAAGGGGGCAGGGCCATGAACATTGGAAACCAAATCTCCGCCATCCGGAAAGACCATCGGATGACCCAGGAGGAATTCGGGAAGCTGTTCCATGTGACGCGGCAGACCGTTTCCAACTGGGAAAACGAAAAGAGCTATCCCGATCTCGAAACGCTTGTGGCGATCAGCAACCGCTTTGCGATCTCGCTGGACCAGCTCATCAAGGAGGACGCCAACATGGTAAAGGCCATCGACAAAGAAAGAATCCTGGGCACAGTGAAGCGGGAAAAGCCGCGCATCGACTTTCTGACCGGAGCAGGGACCGGCATCCTGGCCTCCTGCCTGATCTCCCCCGCCTCCGCCCTGCGGACGGCGCTCATTCTCATCAGCCTGCTGATGATTGGCATCGGCTGGCACAAAAAGGCCCGGTGCGACCAGAAGGTGCTGCACTACCTGGCAGACCGCGGGCAGGACAGCCCCTCCGCCGGCCAGGGCCCGGACGCTTAAACGCCGCCCATGCCAAAGGCCCGCCTCCATACGATGGAGACGGGCCTTTTTGCACGCTTATTCTTCGGATGTGCCGCCGGCAAAGAGGCCCGGGATGCCGCACAGGGCGGCCGCCCCCACCGCCGTAAAGACGATGCGGGACCACAAAGAGCTGCTGCCGCCCAAAAGCCAGCCCACAAAGTCGAACTGGAACAGGCCCACCAGCCCCCAGTTGACGCCCCCGACGATCATCAGGCACAGGCATATCTTGTAAAAGGTCTGCATAAAAGACCCCCTTCCTGCCAGGCAGTATGCCCAGTGGGAGGGGGGTCTATGCATTTAGTTCTTGAGGGACTGCATGGGGGCGGGCAGCCGGCCGCCCCGGTTGATGAACACCGAGGGGTCGCCCTGGTTCACCGGCATGATGGGGCCATAGCCCAGCAGGCCGCCAAAGTCCAGCTTTTCGCCGGCCTTGCGGCCGATGGCGGGGATCACACGCACCGCGGTGGTCTTGGAGTTGACCATGCCGATGGCCGCCTCGTCGGCGATCAGGCCGCTGATGACCGAGGCGGGGGTGTCGCCGGGGATGATGACCATGTCGATGCCCACGCTGCACACGGCGGTCATAGCCTCCAGCTTTTCGATGGTCAGGCAGCCGGTCTCGGCGGCGTGGATCATGCCGGCGTCCTCGCTGACGGGGATAAACGCCCCCGACAGGCCGCCCACATGGTTGGATGCCATGACGCCGCCCTTTTTGACGGCGTCGTTGAGCAGGGCCAGGCAGGCGGTGGTGCCGCAGCAGCCGCAGGTCTCCAGGCCCATCTCCTCCAGGATGTTGGCCACGCTGTCCCCGATGGCGGGGGTGGGGGCCAGGGACAGGTCGATGATGCCGGCGGGCACACCCAGCTCGCGGGAGACCAGGTTTGCCACCAGCTGGCCCACCCGGGTGATCTTGAAGGCGGTGCGCTTGACCAGGCTGGCCACCTCGTCGATGGGGGCGTCCTTGGGCAGGCGGGCCAGGGCGGCGCGCACCGCGCCGGGGCCCGAGACCCCCACGTGGATCTCGCAGTCGGGCTCGCCCGCGCCGTGGAACGCGCCGGCCATAAAGGGGTTGTCCTCGGGGGCGTTGCAGAACACCACCAGCTTGGCCGCGCCGATGCACTGGCGGTCGGCGGTCATCTCGGCGGTCTTGCGGATGGCCTGGCCCATCATCTTGACGGCGTCCATGTTCAGGCCGGCCTTGGTGGCCCCGATGTTCACCGAGCTGCAGACGATGTCGGTCTGGGCCAGGGCCCGGGGGATGGAGGCGATCAGCCGCTTGTCCCCGGCCGAAAAGCCCTTGTGGACCAGCGCGGTGTAGCCGCCCACAAAGTTGACCCCCACCGCCTTGCCGGCGGCGTCCAGGGCCTTGGCAAAGTCCACCGGGTCGGCGTCGGGGCAGGCCCCCAGCAGCATGGCGATGGGGGTGACGCTGATCCGCTTGTTGATGATGGGGATGCCGTACTCGGCGGCGATGGCGTCCACCGTGGGCACCAGCTTGCCCGCCCGGGCGGTGATCTTGCGGTAGACCTTTTCGCAGGCCCGGGCGGGGTCCGGGTCGATGCAGTCCAGCAGGCTGATGCCCATGGTCACGGTGCGGACGTCCAGATTCTCCTGGGTGAACATCTCGATGGTCTCGAGGATGTCCCCCGTGTTGAACATGCTCATATGTACCCTCCCGTCAGATGGTGTGCATGGCGTCAAAGACTTCCTGCCGGGTCAGGGTGACCTGCATCTCCATCTCCCGGCCCAGGGCGTCGATGCGGCCGCGCAGCTCTTCGTGGCTGACGCTGCAGTGGGACAGGTCCACCAGCATGATCATGGCGAACATCCCCTGCAGGATGCTCTGGGAGATGTCCTCGATGTTGATGGACAGCTCGCTGCACAGGCCGGACACCCGGGCCACGACCCCCACGGTGTCTTTGCCGACGACGGTAATAAATGCTTTCATAAATCCTTCCCTCTTCTCTGGTAGCAGGCGGATGGCGGGGGCTTGCCCCTGTACGCAATGGCAAGCGGGGGAAACGCCGCGGGCTGCCTGCCGCGCGGGGCTCTCCCCGTTCCACCCTAGTATAGCAGATTTGCCGAATTTTGAACACACCTTTTGGAAAAAAAGTCAAACTGCCCCGGCCGCCGCCCGCAACTTGTGAAAAGCAGGTGCATTCTGCCCCGGGGTGTGCTATACTTATTGGTACTCTTATTTGGAGATTTTTGGAGCGTGAAGGAGTGTAACGTATATGGAACAGCTTTTGAAACTGCTGGAAAACAACGCCCGCCTGCCTCTGGAGGACATCGCCGCCATGCTGGACAAACCGGTGGAGGAAGTGGCCGCCCTGATGGACGAGGCCACCGCCAAGGGCTACATCAAAGGCTACAAAACCCTGGTGGACTGGGAGAAGGTGGGCGCCGACCGGGTCGAGGCCGTCATCGAGCTGCATGTCTCCCCCAAGAAGAGCCGCGGCTTTGACGAGATCGCCACCACCATCGCCTCCTTCGACGAAGTGGAAAGCGTGCTGCTGATGAGCGGCGGCTACGACCTGCAGCTCATCATCAAGGGCCGCACCTTCCAGGAGGTGGCCCTGTTCGTGGCAAAGCGGCTGTCCCCCCTGGACGACGTGCTGTCCACCGCCACCCACTTCGTGCTGCGCATCTACAAGCGGGAGGGCAAGCTCTACCAGCTGGAAGAGATCGACGAAAGAGAGTGTATGGTGCTGTGATGGATTACGATAAGCTGATCGCGCCTGCCGCGGCGGCCATGCGTCCGTCCGGCATCCGCAAATTTTTCGACCTGGCCGCCGAAATGCCCGAGTGCATCAGCCTGAGCGTGGGCGAGCCCGATTTCAAGACCCCCTGGGCCATCCGGGAGGCAGGCATCGAATCGCTGGAGATGGGCCACACCAAGTACACCTCCAACGCCGGCCTGAAGGAGCTGCGGATCGAGATCTCCCGCTACCTGGAGCGCCGGATGGACCTGCGCTACGACCCCATGCGGGAGATCCTGGTCACGGTGGGGGGCAGCGAGGCCATCGACATGTGCATCCGCACCCTGGTGGCCCCGGGGGACGAGGTCATCATCCCCGAGCCCTGCTTTGTCTGCTACGACCCCATCACCACCCTGTCGGGGGGCGTGCCGGTCCACCTGACCTGCAAGGCCGAGGACCAGTTCCGCCTGTCCCCCGAGGCGCTGCGGAAGGCCATCACCCCCCGCACCAAGCTGCTCATCATGCCCTACCCCAACAACCCCACCGGCGCGGTGATGCCCCGGGAGGATCTGGAGGCCGTGGCCGAGGTGCTGCGGGGCACCGGCATCGTCGTCCTGTCGGACGAGATCTACGCCGAGCTGACCTACGGGCCCCGGCACGTGTCCATCGCCTCCCTGCCCGGGATGCGGGAGCGGACGGTGGTGGTCAACGGCTTTTCCAAGAGCTATGCCATGACCGGCTGGCGGCTGGGCTACGCCTGCGGGCCCGAGCCCATCCTGCGCGTCATGACCAAGATCCACCAGAGCGCCATCATGAGCGCCCCCACCACCAGCCAGTACGCCGCCGTCGTGGCCCTGCGGGAGTGCGACAACGAGATCGAGCAGATGCGGGAAGAGTACAACATGCGCCGCCGGCTGGTGGTCAAGGGCTTCAACGACCTGGGGCTGACCTGCTTTGAGCCGCAGGGCGCGTTCTACATCTTCCCGTCCATCCAGTCCACCGGCATGACCAGCCAGGCGTTCTGCAGCGCCCTGCTGGAGGCCAAGCACGTGGCCGTCATCCCCGGCGACGCCTTCGGCGCTTCGGGCGAGGGGTACTGCCGGGTCTCCTACGCCTACTCGGTGGACCACCTGCGGGAGGCACTCAAGCGGATCGGCGCGTTCCTGCACGAGCGCGGCCTGAACCAGTAAGGAGGGGCAAGCCATGGCTGCACCCCTCCAAAGCGTCACCGTCCTGGCGCCCGCCAAGCTGAACCTCTCCCTGGATGTGGTGGGGCTGCTGCCGGGCGGCTACCACGCCCTGGACATGGTCATGCAGGCGGTGGACCTGTACGAGCAGGTGATCCTGCGGCGCAGCGGCCGCCTGACCCTGCGGGCCCCGGGCAGCCGGGTGCCCCTGAACGAAAAGAACACCGCCCACAAGGCGGCCCTGGCCTTTTTCCATTACACCGGGCTGCTGGCCGGGGCGGACATCACCCTGCGCAAAAACACCCCCGTCCGGGCGGGGATGGGGGGCGGCTCGGCCGACGCCGCCGCCGTCCTGGTGGGGCTGAACGCCCTCTACGCCGCCCGCCTGTCCATGAGCGAGCTGTGCGCCCTGGGGGCGTCCATCGGGGCGGACGTGCCCTTTGCCCTGATGGGCGGCACCTGCCGGGTGCAGGGCCTGGGGGACCTGCTCAAGCCCCTGCCCCCCTGCCCCGACTGCTGGTTCACGGCGGTGATGCCGGGGTACGGCATCTCCACCCCGGCGGCCTTCGCCGCCTACGACCGGGTGGGCTCCCCCTTCCACCCCGACTGCGCCGCCCAGGAGGCGGCCATCCGCGCCGGGGACCTGGCGGGGCTGTGCGCCGCCGCCGGCAACGCCTTGGAGACCTGCGCCGGCGGGGCGGACACCGCCGCCCTCAAACAGGCCCTGCTGGCCCAGGGGGCCCGCGCCGCCCTGATGACCGGCAGCGGCGCGGTGGTCTTTGGCATCTTTGAGGCCGAGGGCCCTGCCCGGGCCGCGGCCGGCGCCCTCCAGGCCACAGGCCGCCAGGTGTACACCCTCCGCCCCGACCGCGGCGGGGCCCGGGTGGTCCGGGCAGGCCGGTAAAAACTGCATAAACCCCAGGCGGCAGGCCCATACTCCCGGCAACGAACGGGAAAGGAGCCTGCCGCCTATGTTGTTTTCTGCTCATCTGTGGTCCCGGGGCCGGATGCTGGCCCTCTGCCTTGCCCTGCTGGGAGGGCTGGCCCTGGCCGGCTGGTGGCAGGCCCAGCAGGACACCGGCGCGGCCCTGCGGGCCGGCACCCTCCGCCTGCACATCCGGGCCGACAGCGACGGGGTCTACGACCAGACCTGCAAGCTGGCCGTCCGGGACGCCGTGCTGGACCTGACCGCCCGGCTGTGGCCCCGGGACGCCAGCCCCGCCCAGGCCCGCCAGGCCGCCGCCCGCAGCCTGCCCCGCATCCAGTGGGCCGCCCGCCAGGCCCTGGCCCGGCTGGGGGTGTCTGCGCCGGTGCAGGTCAGTTTGGTGAATATGTACTTCGGCACCACCCGCTACGACGGCTTTGCCCTGCCCGCCGGGCGCTACGACGCGGTGCGGGTGGACATCGGCCGGCCCGGCAGCTACGGGCAGAACTGGTGGTGCGTCCTCTACCCGGGGCTGTGCGCCGCGGCCTGCGGCGGCTACGACGACCCCGCCCAGACCGACCTTGTCTGCGGGGACTACATCCTCCGGTTCCGCGCGGTGGAGTGGTGGCAGCAGCTGACCGCCTCCCGGGCCGACCGAGTGCTGGTCATGCTGTAGGCACACCCCCGCCCCCCGGCGCATACGCTGGGGCAGGAGGTGTAACACAATGGCAAAACCCGAATACTACGCCGCGTCCAGCCAGGGGTCCGCAGGGCCCGACACGGCCCTGATCCAAACCTGGCTGAACGGCTCCCGCGATCCCTGCACCCACTTTGACCCGGTGACGGTGGACGGCCGGTTCGGCTCCGACACCGCCAAAGCCGTGCAGGAGTTCCAGCTGCGCAACAACCTGAAGGCGGACGGCAAGGTGGGCCCCCTGACCTGGAACGCCCTGCACACCAAATTTGCCGCCGCCAACGACGGCAACGAGCGCTACCCCGGCATCGCCATCAAGAGCGGCCAGGCGGGCGCGGCGGTCCAGAGCGCCCAGCGCCAGCTCAACCGCAAGGGCGCGGCCCTGAACGCCGACGGGCGGTTCGGCAGCAAGACCACCAGCGCCGTGCGCAGCTTCCAGAAGGCCAACAGCCTGCCCGCCGACGGCGTGATCGGCCCCGACACCTGGTCGGCCCTGTACCGCTGAATAACCCGCCCTCGCCCGTGGCACACTGACAGCGGAGGTGATCCTTATGGAACACAGACCCAAAGCCCGCGCCGGCATCCCCATGACCGACGGCACCCCGGCGCCCTGCCGGCAGAAAAACGCCGCGTCCTTCCTGGCGGGGGACACCCCCGGCGTCATGGCCAGCTACGGCCATGGCGGGCGGGAGCCCGGCGGCCCCATCCCCACCCTGGAGAGCGAGGACGCCGTCCGCGCCCTGCGGGACTGGCGGGAGGAAGCCATCTACTGACCCCCCGCCCCGGCTGTAAAAATTTTTGAAAAGATTGCCCGGAACCGTTGCAATCCGGCCCCGCTTCCTTTATTATGGTAGGTAACAGACCATTTCTAAAGAAAGCAGGTAACGTCACCATGGCAGAAATCAAATACGACATCATCCAGAAGATCGCCGTCCTGGCCCAGCGGCCCCGCGGGTGGGAGCGCCAGCTCAACCTCATCAGCTGGAACGACGGCGAGCCCAAGTACGACATCCGGGACTGGTCCCCCGACGGCAGCCGGATGGGCAAGGGCATCTCCCTGAGCGCCGAGGAGCTGGGCGCCCTCAAGGGCATTTTGGAGGAGATGGACGAGATCACCGTCCCCGCCGAGCCGGACGGCCCGGAGGCCTGAGATGACCCAGCGGGAAGAGTTTTTGTCCATCTTCCGCCAGCACGTCGCCCGGCCGGGGGCCGACCGGCTGCTGGACTGGCTGGACCACAAGACCGACTTTTTCACCTGCCCGGCCTCCACCCGGTTCCACGGCGCCTGCGAGGGGGGCCTGTGCATGCACAGCCTGAACGTCTACCACGCCCTCCACGACACCTTTTTCACGGAGGGGGACAGCGAGGAGAGCTTTGCCATCTGCGCGCTGCTCCACGACCTGTGCAAGGCCAACTACTACAAAGTCTCCACCCGCAACGTCAAAAACGACGCCACCGGCCAGTGGGAAAAGGTCCCCTACTACACGGTGGAGGACCAGTTCCCCTACGGCCACGGGGAAAAGAGCGTGTTCCTGATCGAGCGCTTCATGCGGCTCAAGACCGAGGAGGCGGTGGCCATCCGCTGGCACATGGGCGGCTTTGACGACGCGGCCCGGGGGGGCAGCTTTGCCATTTCGGAGGCATACGACCGCTACCCCCTGGCCATCAAGCTGCACATCGCCGACCTGACCGCCACCTACCTGATGGAGCACCGGACCAGCGCCGTGCGCTGACCCACGCAAAAAGGCCCCTGCCTTTGTGAGGCGGGGGCTTTTCTGTATGCTTTTTTGGGCAGGGGTCAGGGCTTGGCCTTGCCCTTCAAAAGGGCGGACTGGCCCCGGGGGATGTTCTCCTTCTGCATCAGGGTCTCCAGCTGGCCCAGCACCTCGCTGGTCATCTCGTCCAGGGGGCCGGCGCGGCGGCGGGCCGGCTTGCGGGGCCCGGGCTGGTCGAGCAGCTCCATGGGCGCGTCCAGCCAGGCGGGCTTGTCCGGGGTGTCCGGGGGCGGCAAAGGCTCCCCGGCGGCCTGCGGGGCCGGCGCGGCCTCCGGCGGCGGGGAGGGGGGCAGCGGCTCATCCAAAACGGATGGCAGAACCGAAGGGACGCCAGGGTCGGGGGCAGGGCCTTCGCCGTCGGGCCAGAAGGGCCCCCGGGCCTCCTCGTCGGCCGGGGCAAAGCCCAGCTCCCGCGCTTTGGCGCACAGGGCCGACAGCTCGGCGTTCTCTTTTTTCAGGGCCAGGATGGCCCGCTCGCAGGCAAACAGCTTGGTCTCGTACTGGCGCAGCTCCTGCTGGGCGGCGGCCAGGCGGCGGTTCAGCGCTTCGAGCGGGGTCTCGCCGGGGCGCGGCCCCTCTGCCGGCGGCGCATAAGCCCCCGGCTGCAGCTTGATCTCTTCGGTCGTCAACGCCAACACCCCCTCCAGGCGGCGCAGCTGCCGGCGGGCCTGCCGGGCCTGCCGGGCGCACGCGCCCCACGCGCGGTCGATGCACAGAAGAAGGTCCTTCTTTTCACGGCGCTGGGCCGCCAAAAGCCGAAGCATCTCCTCCGTCATAGCCGCGTCCTTCTTGTCTGTCCTGTTTTTTGAAAAGCCGGCCTTACTTGCGCTTGTTCAGGATGGCCAGCAGCTCGTCGTAGTAGCGGTTGTCGCTGGTTTCTTCCTCCACGGCCGAGGCGGGCTTGGCCGAGCCGGGGGCGGTGCCGTCCGCATTGAACACCGCCCCGGTGGAAGAAGCCGTGCTGACGGTGCTGGCTGCGGCGCTGCTGGACGAGCTGGCGCTGTCCAGGGCCGAGCGCAGGGCGTCGCCGGTGCGGTTCTCGAAGCCGGTGGCCACCACCGTGACCCGCATCTCGTCCGAGAGGTTCTCGTCAAAGGCGGTGCCCCAGATGATGTTGGCGTCGGGGTGGGCGCTCTGGGTGATGAGGCCGGCCGCGGTCTCCACGTCCTCCAGGCCGATGTCGGGGCTGGAGGTGATGTTGATGATGACGCCGTGGGCGCCCGCGATGCTGGTCTCCAGCAGGGGGCTGGAGACGGCGGCCTTGGCGGCGTTTTCGGCCTTGCCCGCGCCCTTGGCGCTGCCGGTGCCCATGTGGGCGTAGCCGGCGTCCTTCATGATCGAGCGCACGTCGGCAAAGTCCAGGTTGATAAAGGCCGGCACGTTGATCAGGGCCGAGATGGACTCGACGCCCTGGCGCAGCACGTTGTCGGCGGCCTGGAAGGCGTTCATCAGGGTGATCTTTTCCTGGCTGATCATCTTCAGCCGCTCGTTGGGGATGACGATCAGGCTGTCCACGTGCATCAGCAGGTTGGCGATGCCCTGCTCGGCCAGGCCCATCTTCCGCTTGCCCTCAAAGGCAAAGGGCTTGGTGACGATGCCCACCGTCAAAATGCCCAGGTCGTGGGCCACCTCGGCCACCACGGGGGCCGCGCCGGTGCCGGTGCCGCCGCCCATGCCGGCGGTGATAAAGACCATCTGCGCGCCCTTGAGCACGTTGGCGATCTCGTCCTTGCTCTCCTCGGCGGCGCGCTGGCCCACCTCGGGGTCGGCGCCGGCGCCGCGGCCCTTGGTCAGCTTGGCGCCCAGCTGCACCTTGATCGTCGCATGGTTTTTGGACAGGGCCTGCTGGTCGGTGTTGAACGCGATGAACTCCACCCCCTGCACCCCGTCGGCCACCATCCGGTTGACGGCGTTGCCGCCGCCGCCGCCCACGCCTACCACCTTAATGGTCGTAACGTTTTCGTCCATCTCTTCATCAAGCATCAAAGCCATAGTTTTGTTCCTCCGTCAGGCAATATGGTCACTGCGCGGCCGCCGGGCACGGGTCCCTGCCGCCCTGGCGGCGCACAGATAATTCTGGGCTGTTTCGGGCGGTCCTGGCAAGCCGCCCTGCGCTGCCCGGCACGGCGGGGCGGCGTTTGGCACTTCTCAGACAAGCCCTTGAGTTATACAAGTTTATCCTATCATCTTTTGGCTCCGAATGCAAGTTATTTTTCCTTTTCAAGGTGCATTTTTTTCAATCGGCGGGTCCGGGCGGCATTTCTCGACGGATTCGTGCCCCCAGACGGGCCAGCATGGCTTCCAAAGCGGGGTAACCCCGGTCGATGTAGCCGCACCCGGCGATGCGGCTTTGGCCCCGGGCCGCCAGGGCCGCCACCACCAGGGCGGCCCCGCCCCGCAGGTCCCCGGCCGCCACCGCAGCCCCGTGCAGGGGCCGGCCGTCCCCCGGCAGCCACAGCTCCCGCCCGGCCGCGCCGGTGCGCACCCGGGCCCCCATGGCGGCAAAGCCCGCCGCGCAGCCAAAGCGCGCCTCGAACACCCGGTCCTCCACCACCGTCTGCCCCGCCGCGGTGAGCAGGGCCGCCGCCACCAGGGGGGCCGCGTCGGTGGCAAGGCCGGGGTAGCCCCCGGTCACCAGACGGCCCACCCCCCGCAGGCGCCCGGCGCAGCCCACCGTGGCGCTGTCCGTGCCGCGCAGCACCTGGCAGCCGGCGGCCTCCAGGGCGTCCAGCACCGGGGCGTACAGGCCGGGGGCGCAGCCCGCCACCGTCACCCAGCCCCGGGCCGAGGCCGCGGCGCAGGCCAGGGTGGACGCGCAGATGCGGTCGGGCATGGGGGCAAAGGCCGCGCCGTGGAGGGGCCGGCCCCCCTCGATCACGATCTCGGCGCTGCCCGCCCCCCGGACGCAGCCCCCGCAGGCGTTCAAAAACCGGGCCAGGTCCACGATTTCCGGCTCCCGGGCAGCCCCCTGCAGCCGGGTGGGGCCATGGGCGGCGCACCCCGCCAGCAGCACCGTCTCGGTGGCGCCCACGCTGGGCCCCTGCAGCCGGATGCAGGCCCCCCGCAGCCCCGCCGGGGCGGTCAGGATCAGCCGGTCCCCCGCCTGCTCCACCCGGGCGCCCATCCGCTCCAGGGCGCCCAGGTGCCAGTCCACCGGCCGCGCCCCGATGTTGCACCCGCCGGGCAGCGCCGTTTCGGCACGGCCCAGCCGGCCCAGCAGAGGGGCCGCGAACAGCACCGAGGCCCGCATCCGGGCCGTCTCCGCCGCGGGCAGGCGGCAGCAGGCCGCGCGGCCGGCCACCACCACGTCCCCGCCGTCCCAGGCGGCGGCGCAGCCCACCCCCCGCAGCAGGGCCATGCACCCCTCCACATCCGACAGGCGGGGCACGCCCCGCAGCCGCACCGGCCCGCCGCACAAAAGGCTGGCCGCCAGCAGCGGCAGCACGCTGTTCTTGGCCGCCGGGACCTGCGCCGTCCCATACAGGGGCCGCCCGCCCCGCACCATGATCGTCCCGCCCATAACAAGACCCCCGTTTCGCAAAAGATACCCTACGGTATGCGAAACGGGGGCCTTGTGTGAGAAATGTCCGGCTCAATGCGGCGGCGCGGCCGCCGGGGGAGTTTCTCCCGGAGTTTGTCAAAAAAAGCGGCTCTGTCACGCCTCCTGGCGGGACACCGAGAGGACGATACCCATCTCCCCCAGCAGCATCATCAGGCTGGTGCCCCCGGAGGAGAAAAAGGGCAGGCTGATGCCGGTGTTGGGGATGGTGTTGGTGACCACGGCGATGTTCAGCGCCGCCTGCATGGCCACCTGCACCACAAAGCCCACCACCAGCAGCCCCCCGAACCGGTCGGGGGCCCGGGCCGCCAGGGTGACGCCCCGCAGCAGCAGCAGCACGAACAGGGCGATCACCGCCAGCGCCCCCACAAAGCCCAGCTCCTCGCAGACGATGGAGAAGATGAAGTCGTTCTGGGGCTCGGGGACGAACAGATGCTTCTGGCGGCTGTTGCCCAGGCCCAGGCCGGTGGCCCCGCCCGAGCCGATGGCGTACAGGCTCTGGATGGTCTGGTGGCCGTCGCCCAGGGGGTCGGCAAAGGGGTCCAGCCAGGAGGCCAGCCGGGACGCCGCGTAGGGCACAAGGTCCGGCAGGACGGCCACCGCCGCCCCCACCGCCGCCGCCGCCCCGGCGCCCGCCAGCAGGAACCACCGCAAAGCCGTGCCCCCCACGAACATCAGCACCGCCCCGATGCCCAGGATCAGCAGGGTGCCCGACAGGTGGGGCTCCAGCAGCATCAGCACCGCCACCGCCCCCAGCACCAGCCCAAAGGGCAGCACCCCCACCGCAAAGCTGCCCATCCGGCTGGCGTTGAGGGAGATGATGTGGGCAAAGGCCAGCACCACCGCAAACTTGGCGATCTCGCTGGGCTGCAGGGTGCCCACCCCGGGGATGACCAGCCAGCGCTTGCAGCCGTTGTACTCGGGCATGAACAGCACCGCCGTCAGCAGCACCAGGGACACCCCCAGCACCGGCCAGGCCAGCTTGTGGTACAGATGGTAGTCCACCCGGCTGGCCAGCCACATGGCCCCCAGCCCCAGGGCGGCATACAGCAGCTGGGGCCGGATGTAGGCGTAAGGGTCCCCCCGGCGGTAGAGGGCCACCGCGTAGCTGGCGCTGAACAGCATCACCAGCCCAAAGGCCACCAGCGCCAGCACCAGCACCAAAAAAGGCAGGTCCACCGGGCCCGCCGCCCGCAGCCCGGCCGGGGCGGGCGGGTCCCAGCGGGCCGTCCGTTCTTCTGCCAACAGCACCAACCCCTTTCCTGTCTATTGTACGCAGGGCGGGGGCGGTTTAGTCATGCGGGGGGCGCTTTGCCGCATAGGATAAGTACCAAATCCAGCAAAAGGAGGCCCCGCCCATGCCCCATCCCCCTGCATCCCTGCCCGAGCGCGCCATGCCCGGCCGCAGCTTCCGCCTGCGGGCCCGGGTGGTGGCGGGGCTGTTCTGCGCGGTCTGCTTTGCGGGGCTGGCCGCCCGGCTGGCCTGGCTGCAGCTGGCCGGCGCGGACGGCTATGCCCAGCGGGCCCTGGGCCAGCAGCTGCGGGACACGGCGGTGCCCGCCGGCCGGGGCCTGATCCTCAGCGCCGACGGCGTGGTGCTGGCCGCCAACGCCTCCTGCTGGACCATCCGGGCCTGCCCCCGGGAGATGCCCGAGGCCAGGCTGGAGCTGGCCGCCCAGGGCCTGGGGGACATCCTGGAGCTGGACCCGGCCCGGCTGCTGGAGCAGTTCCGGCAGCGCAGCTCCAACGACTGCCTGCTGCGCCGCCGGGTGGACCAGGACACCGCCGGGGCGGTGCGGGACTTCTGCCAGCAAAACGACATCGCCGGCATCCGCATCCTGCAGGACACCCGGCGGCAGTACCCGGAGGGGGCGTTCCTGGCGTCGGTGCTGGGTTTCACCAACGTGGACAACGTGGGCGCCGCCGGGCTGGAGCTGGAATACAACGACGCCCTCGCCGGCCAGGACGGCCGGGTGCTGACGGCGGTGAACGCCTGGGGCTACGCCCTGGAGCAGAGCTACGCCGTGCTCCAGCCCCCGGTGCAGGGCAACACCCTGGTGCTGACCATCGACGCGGCCATCCAGCGCTACCTCGAAAACGCCCTGACCTACGCGGTGGCCGAGCACCACGCCGCGGCCCGGGGGGTGGGCATCGTGCTGGACGTGGACACCGGGGCGGTGGTGGCCATGGCCACCGTCCCCGCCTTTGACCCCAACCAGCCCCGGGTGATCTACGACGAGGCCCAGCGGGCCGCCGTGGACGCCCTGACCGGCCAGGCCCGGGCCGACGCCCTCCAGCAGGCCCAGCAGGCCCAGTGGCGCAACAAGGCGGTCAGCGACCTGTACGAGCCGGGCAGCGTGTTCAAGCTGATCACCTGCGCGGCGGCCCTGGACGCCGGGGCGGTGGGCCCCGCCGACACCTTTGTCTGCGGGCCCTATTTGTCGGTGGCGGGCACCCGCTTCCACTGCGCCAACCGCAAGCGCCACGGGGTGCAGACCGTCACCGAAGCCCTGATGAACTCCTGCAACCAGAGCCTGATCCAGATGGGCGCGCGGCTGGGCAAAGAGGCTTTCTGCGACTATTTCGCGGCCTTTGGCCTGCGGGAGGCCACCGGCATCGACCTGCCGGCCGAGCCCGCCAAAAGCCTCTACTACACCGCCGACCGGATGGGCCCGGTGGAGCTGGCGTCCTGCTCGTTCGGGCAGAGCAGCAAGGTCAGCTACATCGGGATGGCGGCAGCGGTGGCCGCCATCGTCAACGGGGGGCGGCTGATGCGGCCGTATGTGGTGGCCGAAGTGCGCACCCCGGCGGGCGCCCTGGTGCAAAAGACCCAGCCCGCCTGCGTGCGGCAGGTCATCCGCCCCGAGACCTCGGCCCTCATGCGCCAGATGATGGAGGCGGTGGTGGCCGGCGGCGGCGGCCAGAAAGCCCAGATCGCCGGCTACCGCGTGGGGGGCAAAAGCGGCACCAGCCAAAAGCTGGACAGCGACGACCCCACCGCCCGCATCGCCTCGTTTGTGGCGGCGGCCCCCATCGACGACCCCCAGCTGCTGTGCCTGATCTGCCTCGACGAGCCCCACAGCTGGTCCAACGCGGGGGGCAGCCTGTCGGCGCCGGTCTGCGCCGAAGTGCTGGAGCAGGCCCTGGTCCACCGGGGGGTGCCCCGCTCGGCCGTGCCCGCCGCCCCCGCCCTGGCCGAGCTGCCGGCCGACGGGGACAGTTTCAACGGAGAGTAAGCCCCCGGGCAGCCATACGCCCCGCGCCCTCCCGATGGGGAAAGCGCGGGGCCTTGCTTTTCTGCCGGCCCGCGCCGCTGCATGAAATGCATGATTTGCATGATTTTTCGGCTGTGCATGGTTTGCAGGAAGCCGTCTTTCGGGGCTATCATGCAAACCATGCAAATCATGCAAAACGTTCAAACCATGCAGGATATAGAAAACCATGCAAATCATGCAGACCATGCAAAACGTTCCAATCTATGCAGGGTATAAAAACCATGCAAATCATGCAGATCATGCAGGTCATGCAGAAGAAGCACAGAAAACTGCGCGTTTCCTTTCCAAAAACTGCGCTCAAAAGGCCGCGCTGGCCCATACGGCCGGCCGGTGGTAGGATGGAAACACGAACAGCGACCGCTGTTGAGCTTTGACCGTCTTGCGCTCCGCTGGGCCAGAGGGGGAGGGCGGGGGTTTCGACTCCCCCTCCCTACCCCCTCTGGACTCCCTACCCTCCCGCAGCGACCAGGGCGGAGCCCTGGACCCAAAAGCAGAAGGTCGCTCCGGGCGTCTGGCTGAAAAAGCTCTTTACTGCGCGTCAGAGGTATTGCGCATCGCTTTTTCCGGGCGCCATCCGCCCTGCGCTCCGATTGTGTATGCGCGCCCTTCGGGCGCGCCTGCACCCGGCCGGCGCAGCCCATCCACCCACCAACCGAAAGGAGACTACATGACCACAAACGACTACTTTGACCAGGAGATGCGGGTGATGACGCCCGACAAGGTGTTGCAGCCGCGGGCCTTTGCCCTGTGCTGGGACACCGCCGACCAGGCCGAGCGCCGGCGGCGGGACCAGAAACTCTACCATCTGGCCGTCGACGCGCGGGGCGCGGGGGGCTTCGGCGTCGAGCTGGAAGCCTTCAAGGCGGCGTGGACCGCCTGCCGCGCGGCCTACCAGGCCGGGCCCACGGCCTTTCTCGAGCAGAACCTCGAGACGGGCAGCTGGTTTTCGGCCGCGGCGCTGATGGCGCAGCCCCTGCCCGAGCTGCACTACGTCGTCGAGGGCTTTTTGCCCCAGGGGCTGGCGCTGCTGGCCTCGCCGCCCAAGTACGGCAAAAGCTGGCTTGCCATGCAGCTGTGCCTGGCCGTCAGCCAGGGGCAGCCCTTTTTGGGGATGCCCACCCGGCAGGCCACCTGCCTGTATCTGGCTTTGGAGGACGGCCGCCAGCGCCTGCAAAAGCGCCTGGCCCGGCTGGGCGGCCAGGGCAGCCGCACCCTCTACTTCGAGACCAGGGCCATCACCCTGGCCGAGGGGCTGCTGGCCTACCTGGAGAGCTTCCAGGCGCGCCACCCCGACTGCCGCCTGGTGGTGGTGGACACCCTCCAGAAGGTCCGGGGCGAGGCCGGCCCCAGTAGCTCGGCCTATGCGGCCGACTACGCCGACCTGGGCGCCCTGAAAGCCTACGCCGACCGGCAGGGCGTCTGCCTGCTGGTGATCCATCACCTGCGCAAGATGACCGACGACGCCGACCCCTTCAACCGCATCGCGGGGTCGAACGGCATCTTCGGCGCGGCGGACGCCGCCCTGGTGCTGACCCGCGCAAAGCGCGAGGACGCCCAGACCACCCTCGACCTGACCGGCCGCGACGTCGAGGACAAGCGCCTGGTGCTCCGCTTTGACAAGGCCGCCTGCCTCTGGCGCAGCCTGGGCACCCCCGCCGAGGTCGAGCAGGCCGCCCTGGCCAGCGGCTACGACGCCGACCCCCTGGTCCAAACCGTGCTGCGTCAGGTGGACGCCGGCGGCGGCAAGTGGCAGACCAACGCCAAGGGCTTC